>CACYEB010000256.1 GCA_902773305.1 uncultured Bacteroidia bacterium | reverse complement strand
TTAAATATCTTTTTCATATCGTTTTCTTTCTAATTATTGCCAGTCGGGATGTTGCTGTAGACCGGGGTTCACATTCAGGGCAGTTGAAGGAAGCGGGAACCACTCAAACTTGCGGCTGCGCTTTGCCGGATAGTTCTCGGCACGACCGAAGAACCACCACTGGCCCTGGGTGAACTTGTCGTAGCGGCGCAGGTCGGTACGGCGGCGGTTGCCCTCGCCGATAAACTCCTTGCCCCACTCGCTGAGCATCCAGTCGAGATCGAACTTGTCAAAGCCGGGACCGGGCACGTTCTGCTGGGTTGCCCAGGCTGAATTGGAGAAGTAGCGCTTGCGCACGTCGTTTACCAGAGACTTGGCATCCCTGCTGGTGGTGGCACCGCGCAGGTTGCACTCTGCCAGCATATAGTATGCTTCGGCCAGACGGAACTGCACTTCGTCGGTATTACGGTAGTCCCAGCCAATTTCGTCGGGATAAACGGCATATTTGATCAGGCGGTAGCCGCTGTTGGTCTCGCCCCACTGGGGAGACATTACGGGCTCCAGTTCGTGACAGTTGTTGTAATTAATGAAGGTGCCGACCTGGTCCACGTAAACCAGATCCTGACCGGTGCGGTCGGCATCGGCAGGAATGGCGTCGATGCCGGCTTTCTTGATTACGCCGTCCACATCGGTGTCGCGGTAGTAGGTCTGGCGACCCATCAGGAATATACCGCCGTTCCAGTTGCCCTGGGTGTCGCAGTAGTAGGGCTGCTTGCGGATGTCGCCGTCCGCAAAGCGGTCAAATACGCCGCCCAGCTTGTCGCCGTAGTCCAGGATGAAGCTCTTGGGATCTATGGTGCCGCCGGTCGGGAGTATCCTGCCGGTGTTATCCTTGGAAGGAGCCACGATAAGGCAGTTCCATCCTTTGGCATCAGTAGTAAGACCGAATGCCGAAAAGTCGTATGCCAGGAACGGACCCACGCGCATATTGGTCACTGCGCCGTCGCTCTGGCCGACCTCTGTCGCAAAGGCCATAATGATTTCCTTGCAGGAATCGTTGTCCTTGCCGAATATCTGGCGGAAGTCGCTTGCCAGCTCGTAGCTGCCGTAGTCGCCGCGGATAATCTTCTCGCACTCATCGGCGCAGTCCTGGTAGTGGTCTTCGCCGATAAAGAGCTCTGCGTTGAGAAGAAGGCGGGCTTTGAGCAGGCGGTTCATTGCCTGGCTCGGGCGGTTGGGGGTGTTCTGTGCAAGAGCTTCCCAGCTCTGGTCAAGTTCGGTTGCGATAAAGTCATATACTTTCTTGCAGCCACCCTCGAAACTGCCGGCCTCTTTGGATGCGGACGGGGGAACTGTGGCGCTGACCTCTGCGAAGATGGGCAGGGCGCCGCCCCAGATTTCGAACAGGTTGTAATAAGCCCAGGCACGGAGGGTGCGGACTTCTGCGATGTAAGAAGCAAGTTTCTCGGGAGAAATCTTCAGGGCCTCTGCAGAGAGGTCCTTGAGGTCTGCCTCGATGTTGTTGCACAGGCCTACAGTAGTCCAGGCACTTTCCCAGGCGCTCTTGATGATTTTGGACTCGGCGTTCCAGTTGTGCACGCCAAGGTTGAGTTTCTCGCCCTCGTCATAACCCCACTGACCGCCGTTCCATACACGCCAGTTTACCTGATCGGCAGAGAACTCCTGCAGATAGTAGAAATATTCTACATAAGCTTTGGAAGCTTCGTTGAAAACAGAGGCAACGGCTCCCGCCACGCTGCTTTCATCCTCATAGAAGACATCGCTGGTGACCTTGTCAAAAACAACTTCGTCAAGGTTGAAGCAGGATGTCAGGCCCGTAAGGCCGAGGATTGCGATTGCTATATTGATTATAAACTTTTTCATTTCTTGTCCTCCATAATTTAGAACCGTGCAGTTACGCCAAAAGTAATCTGGCAAGCTGCCGGATATGCACCGTTGGTGTCGATGCCCGGAGTCAGGCCGTTAGAGTTGACCAGCGACGGGTCGCTGCCAAAGTAGCGGGTGAACGTGCAAACGTTCTTCGCAGCAAGGTAGAGACGGAGGCTGTCAACGTGCTTCCAGGTCTTTGTCTGGAAGTTATATCCAAGGGTTGCATTCTGCAATTTGAAATAGCTTCCGTCGTAGAGGAAGAAATCGGAGATGACGCCTGCGCCGCTGTAGATGTAGTTGAAGTCGGTGTAGGCGCTGCGATATACGTTACCGCCGCCGTTTGTTCCCTTGAGGCCGTTGCCGTACTGGCGCATATTGAAAATCTTATGGCCGAAGGCTCCGGTGAAGAACAGGTTCAAATCCCAGTTCTTGTATTTGAAGGTATTGTTCCAGGAGAGGAACAGCTTGGGAACGGTACTTCCGATGTACTCTTTCCAGGCGGGATTTGCATCCTTGGCCAGAACGGGATTTCCGTCGGGGTCGTAGACCATCATTTCCTGGGTGGTCTCGCTCACGCCTGCATATTTGTAGCCGCGGATCTGGCCGATCTCACCGCCTTCCTCTATACGGAAGAAGTATTCGTTGGTGCCGACGCCCGGCTTCTGGTAGAGCTCTACGAAAGGAGCCTGGTAGATGTCGTTGGAGAGAGTCTTCAGCCAGGTCTTGCCCACTGAGGCATTGATGCCGGTGGTCCACTGGAATGCGCGGCCGTGGCGGAATACGTCATAGTCCAGGGAGAGCTCCAGACCGATATTCTCTGTGGTACCCACGTTCACCAGCAGGGTGTTGTAGATAAACGGAGGCTGGGGAGCGGTGTAGTCATAGAGAAGGTCGCGGGTCTGGCGGTTGAAGGCGTCGATGCTTCCGCGCAGGCGGCTGTCAAACATCACGAAATCCAGACCGAAGTTGACGCTGACCAGTTTCTCCCAGGCGAGGTCGGGATTGGCGTTGCTGCTGGGGGCATAACCCTTGATCCAGTTGCCGTCCATCATATAGCTGCCGCTGGTAGAATAGGTGGTCAGGGACTGATAAGGATCAAAGTCGCTGCGGCCGGTAACACCAAAGCTGAGCCTTGGTTTCAGACTCTGGATGTTGGCACCGGAGTCCTTGATAAAGTTCATATTGGCAAGTTCCCAGGCAATGGAAGCGGCGGGGAACCAGCCCCACTTGCGGTTTGCACCAAACTTGGAAGAACCCTCACGGCGGATAGAGGCGGATGCCATAATCAAGTCACGCCAGTTGTAGTTCACGCGGCCGAACACGCCAATGAGCTTGCTCTGGGAGCGGCCGGACCACATTTCTGCGCCGGGAGAATCCTTATCCTTGAGCCAGGTACCTGCGCCTATGTTGTTGTAGGTGAAGTTGTCGTAGGCAAAATTGTAGTTGGTGTTGCCTGTGCCTTCGTAGTTGAAAATCTCATAGGAATAACCCGCAACGGCCTGGATGTTATGGTCGCCGGCGCGCAGGTTGTAGTTGAACAGCCACTCGAGGTGGTTGGTCTGATACTTACTGTAAGAGATGGATGCCTTGCCGTCATAACCGCCCCAGTAGGATTCACCGCTGGTAGAGGGGGTGTAGTAGTTGCTCTTGTAGTCGTTGTAGTCCATCGTATAGGTAAGGGTCGTGCTCAACTGCTGGTTGTCCAGCATCAGGATGTTCCACTTTGCGGCTGCAGTGCCCAACAGATAGGTTCTGTGACCGTCGCTGGTCAGGTTCACCATACTCTCGTAGGGGTTGCGTGCGTCTGTGGGCGAGTTGGGCTGATAGTAAGAACCGTCGGGATTGCGCACCGGCATCGTGGGGTTCATGGAGAGGGCGGTGTCGAACATACCGTCGTTGCCGTAGGTCTCGTCCACCTTGCGGGCGTTGATAGAGAAGTTCACCTGGAAGCGGTTGTCGAAGAGCCGCTGTTCCACTGCTGCGCGACCACCGTATTCCTGACGCTTGTCGGTCAGGTCCAGACCTGTTGCTTTCTTGTAGATGACAGATGCGTTGTACGAGCCGCTCTCACTGCTGCCGTCCACCGACACATACTGGTTCAACTCATAGGAATGCTTGTTAAGAAGCAGGTTATACCAGTCGGTGTTTGCACCGTAGTCGGTTCCGCGGCGGCTGCGGCGGAATTCGTCGGCCGTGAGCACCTGAGGGATATCCTTGGCGATGTTGAGGCCGGCATAAGAGTCGTAGCTGACGTGGGCTTTGCCGTGCTCACCGCTGCCCTTCTTGGTGGTGATGAGGATGACGCCGTTTGCACCGCGGGTACCGTAGATGGCTGCGGATGCGGCATCTTTGAGGACTGTCATAGACTCGATGTCCTGAGGTGTCACGTTGCGGATGTCACCGCCCGGCACACCGTCAATCACAATCAAGGGGTCGTTGCCCGCCTTGATGGATGTGGCGCCACGGACCTGGATGGAAGAAGAGGAGTTGGGGTTGGCGGCAGCCGTGGTAACGACGTTGAGGCCGGCTACCTTACCCGTGATCATTTCCATCGGGTTGTTCATAGAGCCTTTGAATAGGTTTTCCTTGTCCACTTGAACTATGGAACTGGAGAGTTCCTTCTTGCTCAGCGAGCCGTAGCCGATGACCACGGCCTCTTCGAGGAATTCGTTGTCTTCTGCAAGGACAATGGTTGCAGGAACGGCGTCCGCCGCAAAAGATTGCGTGGCGTAGCCGATGCAACTGACCTCTACCTGAGCAGATTCTCCGGACACTTTAAGGACAAAATCGCCGTCAATGCCGGTGGAGACACCGTTGGTGGTGTTTTTCTCCATCACCGTGGCGCCGTATACGG
>CACYEB010000255.1 GCA_902773305.1 uncultured Bacteroidia bacterium | reverse complement strand
CTGGAACTCGCCCTGCACGGCCCCTGCCGCAATTCTTGTGTTCAGGGTCAGCGCTGCAGAAAAGACCGCCTCCAGATTGGGCTTCTTTATGTTAAGGCTCAATGCAGGCAGGGCAAAAGAAGGACTGGCAGAGCCTTTGGTCTTGACCCCAAGCAGCCGCTCTGCACTCTCGCCGCTAAACAGTAGTTCTCCCGAAGGACTCATACTGAAAGAGATGGACTTGCCCTCATCGTCTTTGATGTCGGTAACATAATCGGCAAGGTCCAGGTTTTCTCCTTTGCTCTCGTCAAGATTGCCGTCGGCGTCATACATTTCACCGCCCAACTCCAGTTTAGCGTAGGGGGCGGCTACATTGGCCTCGCTGATGGCGTAAACCCTGCAATATCCGCCTCCCAGAGACTCACTGGTCATAACTTTCAGAATACCGCCAGTGGGCAGCATATCTGAGTCCTGCTCAAAAATCAGGTAATTCCCTTCCCTGAGGTTCAACTCCTGACGCACAATCAGCTCCAGCGCAGGGCCGTGATAGTATCCCACTCCGTCCGGCAGGGGGATTGCATTACCGTTAACGTCAAGCAATTCGTGGGTGCTCCTCTTGATTATCTTCATCAGATCCGCCTTTTCCGGTGTGACAAGCAAGGCGCCGTCCTTCAGTTTGAAGGAATCGCCTGCGAGATAATTGTAGCGGGTGATATCGCCCACAGGATAGACAGTCCCGGCTGCAAGTGTGATTCCCGCTGCCGCGCCAATGGTCTTTACGCTACGGCTGCCTTCCTCCGTGACAAAGGTCAGCGAAAAGCCTTTTGCATACTGCCTTGCTGGCACAATCATATAAAGAGGACTCTTCTGGCCTGCCTCAAGGGCGAGTCCGTCGCCAAAGGTCAGGGTGATTACCTGTCCGCTGCCTGTTATCTCCGCCGCGGGGGCCTCTCCGGGAGTGATTTTCATCTTGCCGGCAACGGCTTTCCCGTCAAGGTCCCTGAATTCCACTGCGGTGAGCGTTACGGCATCGTCGAAAGCCTGGCCGATTTTAAGAATGGCGGCAACCGGACGGAAAGAAATGCCGGTCTGACTGTTGCCGGTTCCGGCAAGTATATTGGCTGCCGGATCGGGACCCGACAAGTTGCCCATAGCAGCATATTGCTGACTGTCAGGAAAATCCACAATGAGAGACGCCCCGCTACGGGCAGCGCCTTCCTGATACGGGCTATATGCGAGCAGTGTCCCCGACGACGCGGACGTTTGAGGTTTGAATTCTGCCGTTTTACCGTCGGCAGAGATGGACGAAGAAACAATCCTATATTGAGTATTGGATGCATTGTCCCCAAAAACACCCACTACATCTTCGCTCTGCCACTTGGATACCATCCTGACCCCCGGGTCATCCTTGAGAACTGTTTTCGTGGCAGGGACGCCGCCATCTATCCGGCAAAGGAGCCCTGATGCGGAATCTGCCTGAGGCATATCTTCTCGCACGCAGGACAGACTCAAAAGAGCCGCGGCAAGAAACAATACAGATAATTTGGTTTTCATAGTGCCGTGATTTTCAGGTTAGTCATCCCACGGGGTCGTATCTTCGTAGTCGTAGTCATATCCGGACAGCAACCCCTGTTTGTCCATTACCGTGAACGTGGTGGACTGTGATTCGTCATTGCTGTCGGTTATGGTCACTCTGGCGCTTCTGGTGCCCTCGCCGGCAGCCGCAGGCTGTGACACCAGATGCAGTGTCACCTGGTCTTTACGTGAAACCTTCAGCCAGGATGCATCGGTTGTTGGAACCCATTTGTAACAGTTTGTAACAATATATGCATCCTTCTCTTCTCCCGCCGCGCTCATCTCAAGCACATAAGAGAAAAGGCCCAGGTTCCAGGAAAAGTCCTCGGTATAATTGAAATAAACCCTTCCCTGCTGCACCACGCGGATGGTTTTGTCATATATTGTGCCGGCCTTGACCCTGACATTGCACTCGCGGGCGGCCAGATTGTGATAGTTTCCATCTTGGTCACGGACGTCATAATCATCCACAAGAATGACTGCTGTAGCCGCCGCAGAGGGCGTTTCGTCGGTTTTCTCTACTGTACACCAGTCCGCGTCCGACGATATGCTCCAGTTACGCTGGTCGGTTTGAACTATGAAATTGGTTCCGGTTGCATCTGCGTTGAACACGACTTCGTGGTTGTCGGGCACGGGCGTGCTCAGGTTGATCATCAGCCTGAAATAGTTTTTTTCCATATCCTTGCCGGGGTCGTCGCCATTCCCGTCCGGGTCTATCGTTTGCGGGCAGGCGCACAGAATCAGCGCGCACAGCACCGGCAATATCGCTTTTAAAGACTTGACCATATTCATAATACTATTGTGGTTCTCAAATATACAAATAATTGACTCATTGACAAATATTGCAATTATTTTATTTGTATCTTAGCGGTATGAAACGCATCCTATCTTT
>CACYEB010000254.1 GCA_902773305.1 uncultured Bacteroidia bacterium | reverse complement strand
GTGATGGCCTGCCGCAATCAGGCAAGGGCTGCCGTGGTCCGCAGCAACGTCCTTTCCCGTCATCCCAAGGCCGATATAGAGATACGGGAACTGGATCTTGCCTCATTCGCTTCCGTAAGACATTTTGCAGAAGGAATAATCCCCGGCACTGTCACAGGTCTATTCAACAATGCCGGCACTATGCCGCGCCGCTATTCTCTCACTGCCGACGGACTTGAAAGTACATTCCAGGTGAACTATTTCTCTCCCAGGCTGCTGAGTTGCCTTATGGCAGAAAAACTTCCCGAAGGTGGTCACATAGTGAATATGGTCTCGCTGACGTGCCGTTTTGCCAAACTTACGGCTGAGGGGTTGCAACCCACCGTACAGGATTTCGGCCAGCTGAAGACCTACGCGGCTAGCAAGCGCGCCCTACTGTCGTTCACTATGGAGTTTTCCCGCCGGAATCCGCTTTTGACAGTCAATCTGGCAGACCCGGGTATAGTGGCTACCGATATGATAGATATGGGCCGCTGGTGGGACCCGCTCGCAGACGTCGTTTTCAAGCCACTGTGCCGCAAACCCGCCGAAGGGGTAAAGCCTGCCCTGAGGGCACTGGATGCCGTGACCGGCATCCGCTACTATGTGGGCAAGGGGAGCCGTCCGGTACCGGACCGTTACCAGAGGTGGGAACTGGACAAAGCCGTCTGGGAAGCAACGGAGAAGATAATGGGATAAAAGAAGAGGCGTCTCAAAATGGGACGCCTCTCTCTTCTGTATGGAAACCGTAATTTAGCGGAGTTTCTTATAGCCGTAGCGGCAGGTGTCACCAAGTTCAAGTTCAATCTTCATCAGGCGGTTGTACTTGGCAATGCGGTCGGTACGTGAGAGCGAACCGGTCTTGATCTGACCGCTGTTGGTGGCAACGGCGATGTCGGCGATGGTAGTGTCTTCGGTCTCGCCGGAGCGGTGGCTGGTTACTGTGGTATAGCCGTGACGGTGAGCCATCTCAATGGCATCCAGAGTCTCTGTGAGAGAGCCTATCTGGTTGACCTTGATAAGGATGGAGTTGCCGGCACCCATCTCGATACCCTTCTGGAGATACTTCACGTTGGTAACGAACAAATCGTCACCTACCAGCTGGCAGCGGCAGCCGATGGCAGCGGTGAGCTTAACCCATCCTTCCCAGTCCTCTTCGCTGAGACCGTCCTCTATGGAGTCGATGGGATATTTGGTGATGAGCTGCTCCAGATATGCGATCTGCTCTTCGCTGGAAAGCTTCTTGCCGTTGGGATCTTTCTTCTTGCCGTCTTTGAGCTGCTTGTAGTCGTAGAAGAACTTGCCGCCCTCCTTGAAGCAGAACTCACTGGCTGCACAGTCCATAGCGATGGTGACATCCTTACCGGGCTTGTAACCGGCATTCTCAATGGCCTTCATAATGCAGTCGAGTGCATCGTCGATACCGTCGAGCTTGGGAGCGAAGCCACCCTCGTCACCTACTGCAGTGCTCAGTCCGCGGCCTTTAAGCACCTTCTGGAGTGCGTGGAATACCTCTGCGCCGATGCGTACGGCCTCAGCCTCTGAAGTAGCGCCCACGGGACGGATCATAAACTCCTGGAACGCGATGGGAGCATCGGAGTGTGCACCGCCGTTTATAATGTTCATCATAGGAACTGGTAGCACGTAGGTATTGGTACCGCCGATATAGCGATAGAGGGGCATCTGAAGCTCTGCTGCTGCCGCCTTGGCAACTGCGAGAGATACACCCAGGATAGCATTTGCGCCAAGGTTGCTCTTGGTTGCGGTGCCGTCCAGCTCAATCATCTTCTTGTCGATGGCGCGCTGCTCGGTTGCATCCATTCCGATAATGGCGGGAGCGATCTTTTCGTTGATATTGGCCACTGCCTTGAGCACGCCCTTGCCGCCGTAGCGCTTGGGGTCGCCGTCACGAAGTTCAAGAGCCTCGTTTTCGCCTGTTGATGCACCTGAAGGAACGGCAGCTGTGCCGATAAAACCTGAATCAAGTATGACTTCTGCCTCGATGGTCGGGTTGCCTCTGGAATCGAGGATCTCACGGCCTGTAACTGATACGATTTGCATAATATAAGATTAGTTTAAATGTTGCCGCGAATTTAGCAATTTTTAATTAACTTCGTGTGATGGATAGACAAATCAAACAATAATCTTAAAAATATGGCAAATATCAGCGACCTCATCCTGCAACAGGTAACAAAGGCGGCAGGCAATGTACAGATTCCCTCCAACATCCAGAACACAGTGCTCAACGGTCTCTCCGAGTCAGTGCTCGGCAGTTTGACACAGACAGCTGCAAAGGCTGGCGGCATCGAGCAGATCAAAAGTCTTTTGACCGGCGCCACCAATCCTTCCGCCAGTCCCGTCACCGCACTGGCAGGCAAACTTTTCACCGGCAACATCCTGAGCAAGCTCAACCTGGGCAGCGCCCTCTCCAACAGCCTCAGCGGGCTCATTCCTACCGTGATGGGGGGCCTCTCCAATATCATCAAAGACCGTGACGGAGACGGTGACGTTGACCTGAACGACATCCTGCTTTCCCTCCAGGGCGGCAATGGCAGCGGCATCCTGGGTGCTGCCACCAGCATCCTCGGCGGGCTGTTTGGTAAGAAATAATTTCAAACAGACACATTTTTTTTACATTTGCCGCCGAAATGAACAACCTGATTCTGCAAGGCGGCACCGCAGGTGCAATCCTGATTCTGGCTCTGGTAGTGGCAACTGGCCTCTGGCTGAGCCGGTTCAAGGTTTTCGGCATTTCTCTGGGAAGCACCTGGATACTTTTTATGGGCATCATCCTGAGCCACTTAGGCCTGAGGATAGACGCTACGATGCTCTCTTTCATAAAAGATTTCGGCCTGATACTGTTTGTCTTTGCAATCGGGCTGCAGATGGGACCTGGATTCTTTCAGTCCTTCAAGAAATCGGGCATCGGGATGAATGTCCTGGCAGTGGTGATGGTGCTGCTCACAATGGGCGTCACATTTCTGCTGCACGTTATAACCGGCGACGACCTGGGCGTGCTCACCGGCGTAATGTCGGGTGCGGTGACCAACACCCCGGGCCTGGGTGCTGCGCAGCAGACCCTGGCAGATGCCACCATTGCTTTGGGCGGAAGCGAAGAGAGCGCGGCTGAGGCCACCTCCACCATTGCGTCTGCCTATGCGGTGGCCTATCCGTTCGGAGTTCTGGGGGCTATCCTCACGGTGCTGAGTCTCAAGGGGCTGTTCAGGATTAATATCGACAAAGAGAAGGCCCGCCTCAATAACGTGGATGCCGAAGAGTCGAATGTGCTTAGGATAGCCTGCAAGGTAGAGAACCCCGCCATATTCGGAAAACGGCTGGCCTCCATCGCAGAAGAGAAGATGGGCGAACACTTTGTGGTATCTCGCATAATGCGGGGCAGGGAAGTATCCATACCGGATTCCGACTGGGTGCTTGCAGAGGGAGATAAGCTGCTCATCGTTACCGATCTGGGCCACAGGGACCTGGTGCGTATAATCTTTGGAGAAGAGTTTGACGTGGATATGCAGTCGTGGCAGCGCCCCGGCAGCAAACTTATGAGCCGGCGCCTCTCCATAACACAGTCTGACATCACCGGCAAGAGCCTCCGCAAACTTGACATCCGCCACAAATACGGCGTAACCGTGACCCGTATCCTCCGGGCCGGCATAGAACTGCAGGCAGAGCCCGACATCATATTGCAGGTGGGTGACAGCATCCAGGTGGTTGGCAGCGAAGAGGGGATAAGGAGTCTCTCAAAACTCATCGGCAACCAGCCCGAAACTCTATCCAAACCCAACCTCGTTCCCATCTTTTTCGGTATTGCCCTGGGAGTCCTGGTGGGCACCCTGCCCATCCGTTTTCCATCTATGCCGCAGCCGATCAGGCTTGGTCTAGCGGGCGGCGCTTTGATTGTGGCCATCCTCCTGGGCCATTTCGGCCCCAAGTTGCGCATCACCACATATACCGCCCTGAGCGCCAACCTGATGATTCGTGAGATAGGCCTCTCCCTGTTCCTTGCTGCGGTGGGTATCGACGCAGGGGCAACCTTCGTCTCCAGCCTGCTTGAAGGCGGTTATGTCTGGATTTTATATGCACTGCTGATTGTGATGATACCGATGACGATTGTAGCCCTGATTGCCAAGTATGCGATGAAGATGGACTACCTGCGCATCTGCGGCCTTTTGGCCGGAAGCACCACAGACGTGGTGCTGCTTTCATTCTCTGAGCAGCATTTTGCCAGCAACCGCATCGCGGTCAACTACGCCACTGTTTATCCTCTCACTATGTTCCTCAGGGTGGTAGCCGCCCAGTTGATGATAATGATCTGACAATGAACCGCACCGTTGAATGCGTCCCAAACTTCAGTGAAGGGCGCAACAAATCTGTGATAGAGGGCATCGTATCCGCCATTGCCTCCGAAGAGGGAGTCAAAATCCTGAACGTGGATCCAGGCGAGGCTGCCAACCGTACCGTGGTCACCTTTACCGGAAGCCCCGAGGCTGTTTGCGAAGCTGCCTTCCGCGGCGTGGCCAAGGCCCAGGAACTCATTGATATGAGGCTCCACCACGGCACCCATCCCCGTCTTGGGGCTACCGACGTGTTACCGCTGATCCCCCTGGAGAACATCACGCTGCAGGAATGTGCCGCCCTTGCCCGCACCCTTGCCGAACGCATAGCCGGCGAGCTTGGCATTCCCTGCTACTGCTACGAAGCCGCCGCATTCACTCCTGAACGCAAAAACCTGGCGGTATGCAGGGCGGGGGAGTATGAGGCCCTGAGGCATAAGATGTCCGACACCGCACTCAAGCCTGACTTCGGACCCGAAAAATACAACGATACCGTCGCCCGCAGCGGCGCAACAAACGTGGGGGCACGCAACTTTCTGGTGGCGGTCAATTTCAACCTTGACTCAAAAGACGCCGCCCTGGCCGCAGAAATAGCCCGTGATGTGCGAGAGTCGGGACGCAAAGTAGTCATAGACGGCCGTATCACAAGGATTCCCGGCCCGCTAAAGGGATGCAAGGCCATCGGTTGGTATATAGAAGAATACGGAATTGCCCAGGTTTCAATGAACATCACCGACATCGACGCGACGCCTCTGCACGTGGCATATGAGGAGGTGTGCCGCGCCGCATCAGAGCGGGGGGTCAATGTTACCGGTACAGAAATCATTGGGCTTGTACCCAAACGTGTGCTTACCCAGGCAGGGATGTATTTTATTGAAAAACAGGGCATTCCAACCTCCGCACCGGAACTGGATCCAATGCGGGAGGCAGTGAGGGGTATGTCGCTTGACGACCTGGGGCCGTTCAAAATCTCAGAAAAAGTCTTATATTAGCAGTTAAGAACCAGAAAAGTGAGTAGATATGAAGAGAGTAATTTTAAGTTTATTTGCAGTTGTAGCTGCCTCGGCGGCACTTCTTGCCCAGACACCTGAAGAAGTTATCGCCAGAATGGAAGAGGAGACTTCCCGTTTCGACAAAGAGGGATTCTCTATGATTATGGAGATCAAGATGCCCATCATAGGTACTGTAGGAACTACGGTTTACAATCTGGGCAATAAATACAAGATGGTGCTCAACGTAAAAGACAAGGGTGCCATCAACTGGTCCGACCGCATCACCGACTGGTCATACGATGAGTCCAAAAACGAAGTCACAATTTCCAACTCAAAGCAAACGGAAGAGACACAGGCCGACAGCAACAAGAAAATGCTGGACAGCGTCACGGATGGCTATGATATCCAACTGAAAAAAGAGACCGATGCGGCTTGGTTTTTCCGTTGTACAAAGTCCAAGACCAACACCAGAAAGGACGATCCCAAAAATATGGATCTGGTGGTATCTAAGGCCACCCACCTGCCCATCAGCCTCAAGTCAACCCTGCACGGCGTAACTGTCACCCTGCGTGATTTTGCCATCGGTGTCAGCGAAAATGATGTCACCTTTGACCCGGCCGACTTCCCCGGAGTTAAGATTATCGACAATCGTTAGCAGCCTCGGGACTATTTAAGCACCGCATCCAGGCACAGGGCCTCCTCGGAAAAGGAGAGTCCCCTAAGCGTCAGCGTCTCAAACAGCGACTTCAACTGAGGGACCGCTTCCAGGTTGAGTACGGCTACCCTGTTGTCAAGACTTTCTACCAGCCCTGCCGGTGCCTTTTCCAGGATGGAGTCTTTGGCTTTATCCAGCACAATGTTTCCCAAGCCGCCGGCATCTATCTCTGCCGTAACCCTGCTCCCATCTACCGACAAAAGCCTGATGTCTGCCGACACCGACTGCGATATGAATCCTAATACATTCAGGGACACAGTCACGGTGACCGTGTCTGCAGAGCGGTAAGAGAGGGAGAGACCCTTTACCGGGGCCTTCTTGGAAATGATGTCGTTGAGTTCGGGGTAGGTGGCCTGCAATATCATGGCAATAGTGGTTTAGTGCAAAAAGGTACCTCAAGAAACGGAACCTTTGAGTGAGATTATTCCCACTCTATAGTTCCGGTAGGCTTCGGTGTCAAATCGTAGAGTACGCGGTTGACGCCGGGCACCTCTGTCACGATACGCTTGGTGATGTGGTGAAGCAGCGGATAGGGGATCTCTTCTATCGTGGCGGTCATCGCGTCGCGGGTATTCACGGCACGGATAATCACCGGCCAGTCCCAGCTGCGTTTGTTGTCTTTTACGCCGGTCGATTTGTAGTCGGGAACTACGGTAAAGTATTGCCATACTTTGCCTTCCAGGCCGTTCTTGGCAAACTCTTCACGCAAAATGGCATCGCTCTCGCGAAGGGCTTCCAGACGGTCGCGGGTGATTGCGCCGGTACAGCGCACGCCCAGGCCGGGGCCGGGGAAAGGCTGGCGGAACACCATATTGTCGGGCAGGCCAAGTTCCTTGCCCACCACGCGAACTTCGTCTTTGAAGAGAAGTTTGATGGGTTCAACAAGTTCGAACTGCAGGTCGTCGGGCAGACCGCCCACATTGTGGTGCGACTTCACGGGGCCGGATTCCACTATGTCGGGGTAGATGGTGCCCTGAGCAAGGAAACTGATTCCCTCCAGTTTGCGGGCCTCTTCTTCGAACACACGGATGAATTCGGCGCCGATGATCTTGCGTTTCTGCTCGGGGTCAGCCACGCCGGCCAGCTTGTTGAGGAAGCGGTCGGTGGCATCAACATAAACCAGATTGGCGTCCAATTCGTCGCGGAAGACGCGCACCACCTGCTCGGGTTCTCCCTTGCGCAGCAGGCCGTGATTTACATGGACAGAAACCAACTGCTTGCCAACAGCCTTTATCAGCAGCGCTGCGACCACAGAAGAGTCTACGCCGCCCGAGAGGGCCAGCAACACCTTCTTGTCGCCTATCTGGGCGCGGAGTTCCTTAATCTGTTCTTCAATGAATTTCTTTGCCAGAGCGGGGGTAGTGATGCGCTCCATATCGGCGGGACGGACGTTTCCAGTAGCCATAGTGTGTT
>CACYEB010000253.1 GCA_902773305.1 uncultured Bacteroidia bacterium | reverse complement strand
TTGGACGCTACCTTTGACATCTGCAACATTTTCCGCGTAAGGGGCACCCGCCTCTTCAACCCCTATATCTTCTTAGGTGGTGGCGGCGCTTATCGCTTCGATACCAAGAGCACTTACGAGTATCCTGAGGCTCGCATCGTTCCCGGTATCCGTCTTGGTGGCGGTATGGACATCCGTCTCGGCGACCTGGTTGACCTCTCTCTCGAGCTCCAGGACAACGCTATGTGGAACCAGTTCAACACCCGCAACGATGACGCTATCTTCGGTGGCAAGATCCTCAACTGGAAGAGGCCTTTCGGTTGGAAATGGGATGACAACTTCGCTGCTCTCATCGGTCTCAAGTTCAACATCGGCGCTGCAAGTGCAAAGAAAGCCGCTGCTATCGCCGCTGCTGAGGCTGCCGCTGCTGCAGAGGCTGCACGCCTTGCTGCAGAAGAGGCTGCACGCAAAGAGGCTGAGCGTCTTGCAAGGGAGAAAGCAGAGCGCGAGCGTCTCGCTGCTCAGCAGGCACAGCCCGATCCGAATGCAGAGAAAGCTGCTGCTGAAGCTGCTGCCGCTGCACGTGCCGCTGCACGTTCTATCAACGAGAACATCTTCTTCGATCTGAACAAGGCTGTTATCCGCAAGAGCGAAGATGCTAAGGTTGCTCACCTGATTGACATCATGAACCAGTATCCTGAGGCTGTCGTTACCATCAGCGGTTATGCAGACAAGAAGACTGGTAATGCCAAGATCAACAGCGCCCTCTCCGAGAAACGTGCTAAGGTCGTTGCCAAGGCTCTCACCGACGCCGGCATCGCTGCTGACCGCATCACCACCGAGTTCTTCGGTGACACCGTTCAGCCGTTCAGCGTTAACGAAGAGAACCGCGTGAGCGTTTGCGTTACCCGCTAAAGTTTTTAAACCTCAAGCAAAATAACCCGGCCAATCGGCCGGGTTTTTTGTTGCTTGTTATCATAATGCTCCTTATCTTTGGCCTACTTATGATTTGTAAGCGATGAAAGTACTTAAATTTGGCGGCAGCAGTGTCGCTACCGCAGAAAACATACTCAAGGTCAAGTCTATCGTAGAGCATTCCGGCGATGCGCCGGTAGTGGTTGTGTCGGCGCTGGGCGGCGTCACAGACGAGTTGGTAAAGATATCCGCCCTGGCCTCTGCGGCAGACGAGAGCTATCTGGAGCACCTGCGGCTTTTGCGCGAGCGCCATATCGCCGCCTGCGATGCGCTGGTGTCCGGTGCAAAGGCTGACAAATTGAAAGCAGAAATAGGGGCGTTACTGGATGATCTGGAGGGAATCTGCCGCGGAGTATATCTGCTGAAGGTTATTCCGAACTCTACCCGCGACCAAATTTTAAGTTTCGGCGAGAGGATGTCCTCCCTGATTGTGGCTGCGGCGGTTAAGGGTGCCGTGCAGTACAATGCCCTGGACTTTATCCGTACAGAGGGCGGTCAGGTCAATTTCAAGGAGACAAACCGTCTTGTGCGGGAGCGCTTCAAGGGGTATGCCGCCGGCAGCAGCCTGGCCATCGTGCCCGGGTTCATCGCCCGCGATATGGGCGGTGACATCTCTACCCTGGGGCGTGGCGGCAGCGACTA
This sequence comes from uncultured Bacteroidia bacterium, assembly GCA_902773305.1. Lineage (GTDB taxonomy): Bacteria > Bacteroidota > Bacteroidia > Bacteroidales > UBA932 > Equibacterium. Next base: position 8,930 of record CACYEB010000253.1, on the reverse strand, counting down.
TACGGCCAGTATCCTGGCCGCTGCGCTGGATGCGGACGTGCTGGAAATCTGGACCGACGTGGACGGCTTTATGACGGCCGACCCCAGGATTATCCGCACCTCTTATGTAATTGACGAACTCACCTACGAAGAGGCCACCGAGTTGTGCAACTTTGGTGCGAAGGTGATTTATCCCCCGACGGTTTATCCGGTATGCCTCAAGCAGATACCTATCCTGGTCAAGAACACCTTCAACCCGTCGGCACCCGGGACGCTGATCCATTCGCCGGAGAAACTGCATCACAGCGACCGCATCATCACCGGCATTTCGTCTATAGACAATATCAGCCTGATAACCCTCTCCGCCACCTCTATGGTGGGTATCGTGGGGGTTGACAGGCATATTTTCACCGCCCTGGCAGACAATGATATAAGTGTATTCCTGGTGAGCCAGTCAGCTTCTGAGACCGGAATCTCGATTGGCGTGAGCAGTGCGGATGCCCCGCTGGCGTGCAAGGTGCTTTCGCAGGTGTTCGCTTCCGAGATTGCCAGCGGTGCGGTGAATCCCGTCAAACGGGAAGACGAACTTGCCGCAGTGGCCGTAGTGGGCGAGAATATGAAGCATCACTGCGGTATTGCCGGCAAACTGTTCAGCACTCTGGGCCGCAACGGCATCAGCGTGATTGCGCTGGCTCAGGGAGCATCCGAGAGCAACATCAGTTTTGTGATAGAGCGCAAGTTCCTGCGCAAGTCGCTCAACGTTATCCACGACGGCTTCTTCCTCTCTGAATATCAGGAGCTTAATTTGTTCGTGTGCGGTACGGGCACAGTGGGCGGCAGGCTGATAGGGCAGATTGCGATGCAGCGGGAGAAGTTGATGAACGAGAACAACCTCAAGATCAATATTGTGGGTATATCCCGCAGCAGCCGTGCGATGTTCGACCGCAACGGGCTGGCCCTTGACGGGTGGCGCGAGGCCCTTGAAACCGGGATTGAGATTACTCCCGCCCGCCTCCGGGACGAGGTCATCGGTATGAATATCTTCAACAGCGTGTTTGTCGATTGCACCGCAAGTGCAGAGATAGCAGCGCTTTACGAGGATTTCTTCACTCACGGAATCTCGGTGGTGGCGGCCAACAAGATTGCCGCTTCTTCTGACTACGAGAATTACCATCGTCTCAAGGAGACTGCCCGCAGCCACGGCGTAAAGTATCTGTTCGAGGCCAACGTGGGGGCGGGACTGCCCATTATAAATACCATAGGCAGCCTGCGCAAGAGCGGCGACCGCATCCAGAAGATAGAGGCGGTGCTGAGCGGTACGCTCAACTTTATATTCAACACTTTGAGCGCCGAGGTGCCGTTCAGCGAGACGGTGCGTCTGGCAAAGGAGCAGGGTTATTCCGAACCCGACCCGCGCATCGACCTCTCCGGTACCGATGTCATCCGCAAGCTTGTAATCCTCTCGCGTGAAGCGGGTTATGAGGTCAATCAGGAAGATGTGGAGGCCAATCTGTTCATCCCGCGTGATTTCTTCAACTGCTCTCTGGACGAGTTCTGGAAAAAGCTTCCCGAGCTGGACGCAGAGTTCGAAGAGCGCCGCAGGGCACTGGAGGGCGAGCACAAGCGCTGGCGCTTTGTGGCCACTATGGACGGCGGGCGCTGCAGTGTGGCCCTGCGTGCCGTGAGCGACGACAATTCGCTTTATGTGCTGGACGGCTCCAACAATATCGTGCTGCTCACCACAGAGCGCTATCATAACCATCCGATGCTGATTCAGGGCTATGGCGCCGGGGCGGATGTCACCGCCGCCGGAGTATTCGCCGATATCATCAGTATCGCCAATGTCTGATTGATTATGGGAAAGGATAAAAACGGTTCCCGACTGTCGGAGATGCGGCCGGGCTTCCTGATTATGGGTGGCCTGGTAGTGCTGGGCCTGATATTGCAGGTGCTCTTCGGGGAGATTGTATGGAGTGCCCTGCGCTTCCCTGTAAATGTCATTGTGCTGGCACTCGGCGGAGCTGCCATAGTGGTGATGTATGCCTTGCGGCGGCGCGTCCCTTTTTTCGAGTGGATGATGCACAACGGGGCGGCCGTCCCGGCGCTGGTGTGCACCCTGCTGCTTACTATTGTGATGGGACTTACCGTCCAGGGCCCGTCTGGGATGCCCTGGGTGGGGAATATGCTGCGTTTCTGGCCGTTTGTGCTCTCTTGGGGATGGGTGGTAGCCGTGGCTTCCATTGCCGGGCTCAACCATCTGTTGCGCTGGAAGTTGCGTGAGATTCCGTTTGTGCTCAACCACTGCGGGGTGGCCCTGGCTGTGATTGCGGCCACGTTCGGTGCGCCCGACAAGCAGGATTTGCTGCTCAGGGCATACGAATCCATACCAGAGTGGCGTGCGGTTGACCAGAACCGTTCGCTTCAGGAGCTGGACTTTTCCATCACCCTCCATAAATTCATAATGGAGACCTATCCCGACGGGTCCCCTAAGAGGTTTGCTTCTGAGATTACCGTAGCGCCGCTCTCCGGAACAGGTGCGGTTGACGGGACTGTCGATGTCAACAAGCCGCTCAAGTATGGCGGCTGGAAGATATATCAATACGACTACGATGCCGAGGCTGGGGCAAAGAGCCAGTACAGCGTGTTTGAACTTGTGCGCGACCCGTGGCTGTGGGCCGTGTATGCCGGCATCTTTATGATGATTGCCGGTGCGTTGTGCCTTATGCTGTTTATGGCGCCCAAGCCTGTACGTGAGGATGAACGCCGGTCACAGAACCAAAGGAGGGAATCGTTATGACGTGGAGTCTTTTTATATGGTTTGCGGCAGCAGCCGTGCTTCTCTGGATTGCCGGGGCTTTCTTCGCCTGGAAGGACCGCCGCAATCTGGTGTTCATATTTACCCTGGCCGGCATTGCCGTTTTCTTTGCATTTATCCTGGGAATGTGGATCTCACTGGAGCGTCCGCCGCTCAAGACGATGGGCGAGACACGGCTGTGGTATTCATTTTTCCTGCCTGTGGCGGGCATCGTCGTGTACAGCCGCTGGCGGTACAAATGGATATTGTCATTCTCCACAATGCTGTCGCTGGTGTTTATCTGCGTGAACCTTTTCAAGCCCGAGATACACTCCAAGACCCTGATGCCGGCGTTGCAGAGCCCCTGGTTCGCCCCGCACGTGATTGTCTATATGTTTTCTTATGCCCTGCTGGGCGCCGCAACCCTGATGGCGCTCTACCTGCTGATTTTCAAGAAGACAGGGGCATCCGACCACGAGATGAACATCACCGACAACCTGGTTTATGTCGGGCTGGCGTTCCTTACGTTCGGGATGCTGTTCGGGGCGCTGTGGGCCAAGGTTGCGTGGGGTGACTACTGGAGCTGGGATCCCAAGGAGACCTGGGCCGCCATCACCTGGCTTGCATATCTTGTCTATATCCATTTGCGCAAGGCCCGTCCCCGCGACTGGCAGATGGCCTGTGCCGTGCTTCTGATAGCGTTTGTCTGCCTTCAGATATGCTGGTGGGGCATCAATTACCTCCCCTCGGCACAGGGCAATTCGGTGCATACGTACTGATACTGACCAAAACGAAAAATACCTCCCGGACTTCTCCGGGAGGTATTTTTTTGTGGAGCATAGGGGAGTCGGACCCCTGACCTTTTGAATGCCATTCAAACGCTCTGCCAACTGAGCTAATGCCCCTTTCCGAGCGCAAAATTAGACATTTGTTTGATATTTACAAAACAGGTCTGAATCAGGGGGTGAGCCCTAAAATAATCGATAGTTTTGGCAAATACCCCCTTAAAATTGGGGGTGTTCGCAAAAATTTTAGTATTTTCTTTTGAAAATAGTATATATTTGTGGCGGTTAACCTCAAAAATACTATGAATTCCGTCAGACAAAGGGCACTGGCAGCGCTGGACGGGCGCGAGCCGTTGCAATTCAAGGGCCGCGAAGGCAAGATTTCAGATTACTTCGCGTGCAACGTGTTCACTCTTGACAAGATGGAGAAATATCTCTCCAAGGATGTCTTCAAAAAGGTGAAGGCCGCCATAAACGGCGGTACCCGCATAGACCGCAGCATCGCCGACCAGGTGGCGGAAGCAATGAAGATCTGGGCGCTGGAGCGCGGGGCGACTCACTATACCCACTGGTTCCAACCCCTGAACGAACTCACCGCAGAGAAGCACGATGCCTTTCTGGAGCCCGATATGAACGGCAATTCGTTTGAGTCGTTCAACGGCAGCCTGCTGGTTCAGCAGGAACCTGACGCCAGCAGCTTCCCCAGCGGGGGGCTGCGCAATACTTTTGAGGCCCGTGGCTACAGTGCCTGGGATCCCAGCTCGCCCGCATTCATAATGGGCCGCACGCTGTGTATTCCGAGCATCTTCATATCGTACAACGGAGAGGCTTTGGACTTCAAGACTCCGCTGCTCCGCTCGATGGCGGCCGTGGACAGGGCTGCCGTGGAAGTCTGCAGCCTGTTTACAAAGGATGTTACCCGCGTGGTCCCCAACCTTGGCTGGGAACAGGAGTATTTCCTTGTAGATGAGGCCCTCTATGCTTCCCGTCCGGACCTTATGCAAACCGGCCGTACCCTGATGGGGCACACTGCCGCCAAAGACCAGCAGCTGGACGACCACTACTGGGGTGCAATACCCGAGAGGGTGATGTGCTTTATGGAAGAGTTCGAAGAGGAGGCCTACAAACTGGGAGTCCCCATCAAGACGCGTCATAACGAGGCGGCTCCCAACCAGTTTGAATGCGCTCCCAAATATGAGGAAGCCAACATTGCCGTGGACCATAACCTGCTTCTGATGAGTGTGATGCGCAAGATAGCGCCCAAACACCATCTGAAAGTGCTTTTCCACGAAAAGCCATTTGCGGGTGTCAACGGCAGCGGCAAGCACTGCAACTGGAGTCTGTCCACCGATACGGGTGTCAATCTGATGGCCCCCGGCAAGAATCCCAAGAGCAACATCCGGTTCCTTTCATTTTTCGTGTGCGTGCTCAAGGCGGCTGCCGACTACGGTTCCCTGATAATGGCCTCGGTGGCATCGCAGGGCAATTCGCACCGCCTGGGTGGCAACGAGTCGCCGCCGGCCGTGCTCAGCGTGTTCACCGGAGCGACTATGGATGCTATGCTGAACTCCATAGAGAAGAGTATGTCGGACAAACTTACGCCCGAGGGCAAGAGCGCCATCAAACTGCACATCGGCAAGATTCCGGAGATAATGTTCGACAATACCGACCGCAACCGTACCAGTCCGTTTGCATTTACCGGAAACCGTTTCGAGTTCCGCGCACCGGGTTCGTCCAGCAACTGCGCTATGCCTATGATAGTGCTAAACACCGCCGTGGCGCACTCGCTGGAGCAGTTCAAGACGGCCGTGGACAAGCTTGAAGCTAAGGGAGAGAAGAAAGATGTGGCTGTGCTCAAGATTATCCGCAAGTTCATAATCGACTCCAAAAAGGTACGCTTCGAGGGGAACGGCTACAGTCCCGAATGGCTCAAGGAGGCGGCCAAGCGTGGCCTCAAGGCCCATACCGTGGCCGCAGAGGCGTTCAAGGAATATCTGACGCCGGAGAGCGTGGCGCTGTTCACTTCGCACAAGGTGCTCAACAAGGCCGAGCTGGAGGCACGCTATGAGATCAAGACAGAGACATTGCTCAAAAAGATACAGATAGAGTCGCGTGTACTGGTGGATATGGCCAGCAACCACATCATTCCCACCGCCATCAAATATCAGAACCTGCTCATAGAGAACGTGCGCGGTATCAAGGAGATATTCCCCGACAGGGTGGGGGAATATGCCGCCAAGGAGCTTGAGACCCTGGCGAAGATAGCCGCGCTCACCAACAGGATAAACGAGGCGGCGGTGGCTATGACCGACATCCGCAGGCGTCTGAACAAGATAGAGTCCATCCCCGAACGGGCCCTGAAATACGAGCAGGAGGTGAGTCCCAATATGATATCCCTGCGCAAGAGCATCGACGACCTGGAGATGATTGTGGACGACGACTTCTGGCCCCTGGTGAAATACCGCGAGATACTCGCCGCCCTCTGATTTTTTGGCCGCAGAGTTGGGAGTGTAGTTAAAGTTTGTTAAATTTGAAAGAGTTAACAAACATTTAAAAACATATATGTACACTTCCGACGAACTGATGTATGTCGCCCACAGCGAGGGCGGTCCCATTTATATTAATCCCAAGATGCTGAACCGCCACGGTCTGGTGGCGGGCGCCACGGGTACCGGCAAGACGGTGACCCTTCAGGTGCTGGCGGAGACCTTCTGCCAGGCGGGCGTGCCCTGTTTTATGGCCGATATGAAGGGTGACCTTTCCGGCATCAGCCAGCCGGGTGCCATCTCCAAGTTCATCCAGAAACGTATGCCCGAGTTCGGCATAGAGGATCCGCAGTTCCAGGGGTGTCCGACCCGCTTTTTCGACGTGTTCGGCAAGCAGGGTCATACGATGCGCACCACAGTGTCGGCAATGGGCCCGATGCTGCTGGCCCGTATGCTGGAGCTCAACGAGGTGCAGAGCGGCGTGCTCAACATTGTGTTCCGCATTGCCGACGACAACAACCTGTTGCTGATTGACATCAAGGACCTGAGGATGATGCTCGATTTCGTGAGCAAGAATGCGGCCGAGTACACTACCACATACGGCAACGTATCTTCTGCCTCGATCGGCGCCATCCAGCGCGCCATTCTGGCCCTGGAAGACCAGGGCGGCGACACCTTCTTCGGCGAGCCGGCATTCTCTGTGGCCGACCTGATGGACACCGAAGACGGCAAGGGAGTGATGAACGTGCTGGCGGCCGACGAACTGATGATGCGTCCCAAACTCTATTCGACCTTCCTGTTCTGGCTTCTGACGGAACTCTATACCACGCTGCCCGAGGTCGGCGACCTGGACAAGCCCAAGCTGGTGTTCTTCTTTGACGAGGCGCATATGCTCTTTACCGACACGCCCAAGGCGTTGACAGACAAGATAGAGCAGGTCGTGCGCCTGATAAGGTCCAAGGGCGTGGGCGTTTACTTCGTGACGCAGTCGCCCACCGATATTCCCGACAGCGTGCTGGGCCAGTTGGGCAACCGCGTGCAGCACGCACTGCGCGCCTACACTCCGCGCGACCAGAAGGCCGTGAAGGTGGCTGCGGAGACTTTCCGCGCCAACCCGGCGTTCGATACCGCAGAGGCCATCACCCAGCTGGAGACCGGCGAGGCGCTGGTAAGCTTCCTTGACGAGAAGGGCGCCCCCACGGTGGTCGAGCGCGCCAAGATACTGTTCCCGCTGAGCAGCATCGGCGCCATCAGCGAAGGTCAGCGCCTGGACATCAACAAGCACGCCCCGCAGAAGATTCTCAACTACGACGGCTTCTTTGACCGCGAGAGCGCCTACGAAGTTTTGAAGGCGCAGTATGAGCAGGCAGAGAAGGCTGCGGAAAAGGCGGCCAGGGAAGAGGAGAAAGCGCTGGAGAAGGCGGCTAAAGAGAAAGAAAAAGCCGCGGCCCGTAAGAAATCTTCCGGCAGCAGCATCAAGCGCACCATTTTCGGTACTATGATTGCAGCCGCCGCCACTTCGTTTGCCCGCAGTCTGGCCACCAACGCGGCCAAGAGCATTACCGGCACCAGGAAGACCACTTCTTCAAGCAAGAAGAAAACCACTTCCAAGAAGACCACCGCGGCCGGCACTGCAGTTAAGAAAGCGACAAAATCGGCGGTGAATTCTGCCACACGCCGCATCACCAACGATATTCTGAAGGGCATCCTCAAGTAAATGGAAAAAAGGGTTGCATTGTGGCTGACGGTGGCCGTTACGGTTCTTTGCGGCTGCACCAATACGCTGCGCGAAGAACTTGACGACCTCCAGGACCAGATCGACCGGCTCAGGCAAAAGGTAGAGCGCATAAACGAAAGTGTGACCTCCATCGGACAGGTCGTTTCCGAGATAGAGAACGGCGGCTACGTTACGAACTATATCGAACTGAAGGAGGGCGGCAAAACCATAGGCTATGACCTGACTTTCAGCGACGGCCGCACGATAAGTATAACCTGCGGAAAGGACGGTAAAGATGGCAAGGACGGTAAGGATGGTACGGACGGCAGAGATGGGGAGGACGGAAGCGACGGCAGGGACGGCCATACCCCTGTGATAGGGGTCCGGCAAGACACCGACGGAGTGTGGTACTGGACGCTGGACGGTGACTGGCTGAAAGACAGCCAGGGGAATATGGTCCGTGCCAGCGGCGAGAAGGGCGAACCCGGAGAGCCCGGCACCCCCGGCGAACCTGGTGAACCTGGCGTTCCCGGTGAACCCGGATCTCCTGGCGCCCCCGGAGAACCCGGAGCACCGGGTACCGACGGTGTTACTCCCCAGCTGAAGATAGAGCAGGACTATTGGTACGTCTCAGTGGACAATGGCGGGACCTGGACCAGGCTCGGCAAGGCCAAGGGAGAAGACGGCAAGGATGGCAAAGACGGTAAAGACGGCGAGGACGGCGACAGTTTCTTCGCGAACGTTGAGATAGACGAAGACAGCGTCCGGCTGACGCTTCTTGACGGTTCTGTGGTGACTGTTCCAAGAAGCAAGCCCCTGACCATCACCCTGTCGGCCGGTTCGGTCACTCTGAATGCCGGTGAGACGGAGACAATAACATATACTCTTACGGGAGACTGCAGCAACAGTTTCGTGTTCGTGGAGACCTACTCGGAGAACTGGAAGGCCAAAGTGCACAAGATCAGTGGCTCTGAGGGTACCGTGGTTCTTACTGCGCCGCTGCTGTCTGAGGATACCGAAATAGCGGTATTCGCAAGTAACGGCAGCGATGTGGCGATGTCTGTGATCACCGCAATTATGCCGGATATGCCGGTTCCTGTCTATAATCTGGAGAATGAGATGGTTAAGGGTTATCTGGACGCAGTGGAGCAACTTGCGCCTTACACGCC
>CACYEB010000252.1 GCA_902773305.1 uncultured Bacteroidia bacterium | reverse complement strand
GCCGAGTTCTGGAGACGCTGGCATATCTCCCTCACCACCTGGTTCCGCGACTATGTGTATATCCCGCTCGGAGGCAGCCGCTGCTCCAGGGCCAAGGTGGTCCGCAACACCTTTGTGATCTTCCTGCTCAGCGGACTGTGGCACGGGGCCAACTGGACCTTCCTCGCCTGGGGCGCATTCAACGCCCTGCTTTTCCTCCCCCTTATCCTGTCGAAGAATAACCGTAAATACCTCGATACCGTGGCCGAAGGACGGGTCCTGCCATCCCTGAAGGAATTCGCGCAGATGTCGCTCACATTCATCTTCGTAATGCTGGGCTGGATATTGTTCCGCTCGGAAACCGTCACGCAGGCCTGGGAGATATTCCTCGGAATGTGGCAATGGAAAACCGGGACCGGAACCCTCGCCTTTCTCACCAGGCAAGTCCCGCTCTATTCCATCGGTATCATTCCGATGCTGGTCGTGGAATGGATTGGCAGGGAAGAGGCGCACGCCCTGTCGATGAGGCGGGTACGGTCCCGCTTGGCAAGATATGCCATCTATGCCGCCATCTGTATTGCGATAGCGTTCTTCTATAACAATTCGCCACAAGATTTCATCTATTTCCAGTTCTAGAGATGCGGCTGTTCATTAAGCGTTCCGTATTGTTCCTGTTATTGCTCGCAGTGCTGTCCGCGGCTGCGGATTATATCTTCTCGCTCTATTTGAGGAAGATCAACGAGCCGTACATAGCGAGCTGGGACGACATCCTCCATCGCCGGATAGACTCCGACTTCATCATCCTCGGCAGTTCCAGGGCGATGGGCCAGATCAATCCCGAAATAATGGACTCGGTGCTGCATACCCATTCCTATAACCTTGGCGTAATCGGTGCTCACGTCGACCTTCAGCTGGTCAAATACGATCTGTACCGCTCGTGTAACCGGAGCCCGGAGTCCATAGTCTTCAGCATCGACTATTTCTCATTGGAACATTCAATGCAATATATCCGTTATCAATTCTTTCCGTTCTTTTGGGACTTCAGTGTAAGAAAGGCTGTGTTTCCGATTTATACTTATACCAAAGCCGAGAGGTTCATCCCGCTGGCAAGGTATGGGATAAAAGACCTGGTCCGTGCGGCGAAACCCCGTTCGGGATATCTCAGAAGGGGTTTCTCAGACCAGGACTCGGGTTGGAGGGGGGACTTTCTTGGCCATGTGGATTTCAATACGGAAGACAATGTGACGAAGGCATTTGAGAGCTTCCTTGACCAGGCCGCCGCCGAAGGAGTGCGCATCGCCCTGGTTTTTCCGCCAGCTGTGTTCCGGGCCGGCGACGATTACTTCACGCCGCAGGAAATGCTTGATTATTACGAGGCGTACGCTGAAAGATACGACAATATACACACTTTGGACTATTCCCGGATGTCCATCAGCAGGGATAGCAGCTGTTTCTTCGATAACGTTCATCTCAACGCACGCGGCGCCCGCATTTTCTCCGATACGCTTGCTTCCGACCTGTTGGAACTGGGTTTTGGCGCGAACTGAAGATGTAACGGGGATTTGCCCGCCCTTTGGTGCCGGCGGAACGCAGTGGAGCCGGCATGCCCCCGAATACGCCCTTGTTGTTGAAGAAGTAGATTACGTGATACATAAGCACCAGCAACACCGTGACCCAGCGCAGGTTGTCAAGTCAGTGACGCCTCATATGTATACTTTCACTCATTATGCGGTTATTTGCAGAAGCTTCGCAAAGATCATCATTCTCCACCACTCATTATATTCGTTTGAAGTTTGGATAACCACAATTTGCCATGAGGACCCATTAAATGACATGTGTCACTTCAGAATATTTTCTTATCTTTGTAAACCAAGCATATCTCTAAAATGAGATAATATTTGAATGACGGAAGGACATGTAAAACAGAGTAATTGGATAACCTTTTCTTTGGTAGTAGCTGCCATAGCTTTGCTCTACGGTTTTATTTGCTGCGTGGCTTTTATGCTTGGGGAGCCTGCCAGGTTTGTCGTTTTTATGATAAGCCTTTTCAGCGTTTTAATTATACTTCCTGTAGTCATTCTTGATTTTGCGGGATTCATTACGTCTTTTTTCTCAAAAGATTCGAGAAAAAACCTGTTGATGGGGCTTTCAGGAGCTGGAATAGGCTTGTTGGTGCTGTCTGGTATTTTGTTGTTTAAGGGTCGCGTTGATGCGGAGAAACTGGAAAAGAACTATCTAAGCCACTCTTCGGAGATGGAGCAAGCCATAGATTATACGCTGTCGTGCCTGGAGGACGGAACTGGGCTGGATATTGAATTCGAAGGGATTAGAAGTATAAGTAGATTTAGCGTGAGCAAGGATGGTATTTGGGATGGAGCTTATGATCCTTCAAAAAAAGAAGTCAATTTATTGGCAGCGGAAGAAATAGGTCTCAACCGGGATATCCTTAATGAAATCCGCGACCGGCTTTATAAGGCGAAATGTCACTCCATCAGAATTGTCAAACAAGATGGAACATATGATGTGGCAACATTGATGTTCAGGAGGGATTTAGGGTCGGCCTATTATTATGATATCCATAATGTGGCTATGGCTGCAGGTGTAATGAAAGCTATAAATGCCGATGACTATGAACGGATAGCGTTTAATCCTCACGTTTGTTTTGTTTACGGCAGTCCGGCATTTGGTGAAATCTCTTTCCCGGGAAAGCAAGAGTATTTGGAAAGACGGCGGGGAAAGGAGTGATCGATCGACGTTAACCCCTCTCTCGCGGGGATTTCGTCGGGCAGAGCCCTCCGACATCCCTTTCCGCTCGCCGCGGGGGATTATTTCGGCGCTTGGCGCCGAGCGCCATCAGGCGCGTGCCGTGAGGGAGGAGAGATGCGACGACCGGGAGGCACCCGGCGAAGTGTAACGAAGCCGGCATG
>CACYEB010000251.1 GCA_902773305.1 uncultured Bacteroidia bacterium | reverse complement strand
GTCCGAGAGGCCCAGCATCGACCCGGCCAAGACCGTTACCATTTATGTTGACAACCAGACCGGTTGGGATGCTCTGGCCCTCTATATGTACGGCGATGTCAACGACCTGGGCGGCGGCTGGCCCGGCGTGCAGCCTGCCGGAACGGTGACCATTGCCGGCAAGGAATTCACCTATTTCGAGCTGAACAATGCCCTTGGTCTCACGGAAAACCTGATTTTCAACAACAATGGCGGCGGAACCCAACTCGGCGACTTTGCACTCAAGTTCGAGCAGAACGATTACTTTATCAAGGTCACCGCAGAAGGCGCCTCCCTTATGGACAACCCCTCTACAGTCACAATCTGTGTAGACGACCAGACTGGTTGGGATGCGATTGCCCTCTATATGTACGGCGATGTGAACAATCTGGGCGGTGACTGGCCAGGTGTACAGCCCGGCGGCACAGAGACTGTCGGCGACGTTACCTATAAGGTATTCACCATTCCCGCCGCTTTTGGTCTTTCCGAGAACCTGATCTTCAACAACAATAACAACGGCACCCAGCTCGGTGACTTTGCACTCAAGTTCGAGAAGAACAAGTACTATCTGAAAGTAACTGCAGAAGGCGTTACTCTTGTAGAATAATTTTCAGGACCGGAGGCCCTGACCGGCCTCCGGTTCACTATTTTTATACCAACCTGTCCCCCTATATGAAACTCAAGCACCTTCTTATACTTGTTTCCCTGCTACTGGCCGTATCCTGCGGCAAGGAAGACCGCAACAAGGTCATAGCGGACGAAGGCGAGACCGCTGCCGCATCGGTCAGCGCAGAGGCCCTGACAAAAGACCGCTACGTGCTCTATGAGGCCAACCCCAAGTGCTTTGCCACCAGCGGCTCATTCAAAGCCATAGAGGCGCGCCTGGACAACATCAAGGCACTGGGTGTGGATATCCTCTGGATTATGCCCATCCATCCGATAGGGCAGAAAAACGGCGTGGGGTCTCCCTACTGCGTTAAAGATTTCAAGGCTGTGAATTCCACTTTCGGCACCCTGGCCGATTTCAAACAGCTGGTGTCTAAAGCCCATTCCAAAGGGATGAAGGTTATGCTGGACTGGATTGCCAACCACACCGCGTGGGACAACCCGTGGGTCAGTGCCCACCCCGACTGGTACACTCAGGACGCTTCGGGCAACATTGTCCACCCTGCCGGCACCAACTGGAACGACGTTGCCGACCTGAACTACGACAGCGCCGGACTGCGGGCAGCTATGATTGATGCTCTCAAATACTGGATCACCGAGTGCGACATAGACGGCTACCGCTGCGACTACGCCCACGGCGTGCCCGACGATTTCTGGAAAGAGGCCATTCCCCAGCTCAAGGCGCTTAAAAGCGGCGTTGTGATGCTGGCAGAATCTGACTACGATCGCCTGTTTGACTGTGGATTTGACATTATCTTTTCCCGCGCCTACAAGAGCGCCCTGGTAAGTCTGTTTGCCAGCCGCACAAAACCCGCCGCATTTCTCCAGAACGGCTATATGGGTGCCATAGAGAAGGTCCCCGCCAAGGGCACCAAACTGTTCTTCATCACCAACCACGACGATGCCTCCGAAAACTGCCCCGTGGTGCAGTTCCCGGGAGAGGATGCCGCCCTGGCCGCCTTTGTGCTTTCCGCATCCCTGGACTGCTCGTCGCTGATTTACAGTTCACAGGAAATCGGCTACGACAAGACCGTCAACTTCTTCAACAACACCGTGATGAACTGGGGCGCCTACACCGCCTACACCGCCAAATACGAGAAGGCGATGCAGGCAGTAAAAAAGATTTCAAAGAACGACGCCTTGGCCACCTACGCCTCCGACCACGTAATATTCGTGGGTCGCGCAAGCGGAGTGGTGGCGGTTAATGTTACCTCTTCTGAAGTCAAGGTGGCGGTACCCAAGGCCCTCGGCCTCTCCCAGACCAGCCTCAAGCTGGGTCCCTACGAGTTCTCTATATTTGAGAAATAGTCTGTTATGAAACGATTTACGAGCATTGTCGCACTGGTATTGACGCTGGCTCTCCTGTGCGCAGCATCCTGCGAGAAAGATCCGCGCAACATAGTAATCCCCGACGGTCCCGACAACCCCGACCAGCCCGGCACCTATACTGAAGTAACCGCCTCTCCGGCAGCCTTTGACGGCAACAAGCGGGCCGGCATCACCTACCAGTTGCTGGTATACAGCTTTGCCGACAGCAACGGCGACGGGTGGGGCGACCTCAAGGGCATCACGCAGCACCTTGACTATCTGGACGCTATGGGCGTTTCAGCTTTGTGGCTTTCGCCCATTCACCCCTCAGATTCATACCACGGCTACGATGTGCAGGACTATTATGCCGTCCACCCCAAGCTGGGCTCCGATGCCGACCTTAAAGAACTGATTGACAAGGCTGCAGAAAAGGGCATCGGCATTTATCTGGACTATGTCCTGAACCATACCGGCACCGGGCATTCCTGGTTCAAAAGCGCCACTTCGTCTGCATCCAGCCCTTATCGCGACTATTACGTGATAAGCGACAGCCCCGAGGCCGACATCCGCGCCGGCGCGATTCCTTCTCTGGGCGGGTACGATGCGGGCCGTTGGCACGCTACCTCGTCGGGCGGCAGCCTGGGCTACAACGGCCGGCTGCACTTCAAACTGGACTGGAGCGGCGTCACCAAGACCGTGACGGTGACAACCACCACTGCAGCTGCCCAGAACTCAAACAGCGACAGCTCTGTGAACCTGTTTATCTACTACGGCAGCGACAAGCTTGCACGACTTTACAAAACTGCAGAAAACATCTACGAGATAACGCTGGACTTCGCCTCTGACTGGGGTTTCCTGGTGCGCACATCTTCCACTTCTTGGGACAACGGCACCAAATACGGAGCAGCGACCGGCAACGCAGCAATCTCGTTCGGAACCCCCAAGAACTTGAACAACAGCTCTTCTGCCGCCAACATCACCTTCGGCAGCGCCTCTTATTACTATGGGGCCTTCGGCAGCTGGATGCCCGACCTCAACTATGGTCCACTCTCTTCTGTGAGCAGCAACGCAACTTTCAATGATATGGCTCTTAGCGCCAAAAAGTGGATTGATATGGGTATAAAGGGGCTGCGACTGGACGCCGTGCTGTATATCTACGAGAAGAACGCACCCGCCTCAAACGCCACCTTCCTTAAGGCCTGGTACGAACGCTGCAATCAATACTACAAGGCTGCCGGCGGCACGGGTGACTTTTATATGGTAGGCGAAGCGTGGAGCGACGCCGGCACCATCTCCCAGTACTACAAAGGCCTGCCGGCCCTGTTTGACTTCCCTTACTGGGACAGGCTCTCCTGGGCCCTGAACGCCTCCATCGGCCGATATTTCACCAAGGACGTACTTGAGCTCAGGAATACCTACAAGAGCGGCCGGAGCAATTTTATCCAGGCCACTAAACTCACCAACCACGACCAGACCAGGGCCGCCACCATCTTGGGACGCTCCCTGCCCAAAGAGAAACTGGCCGCCTGTGTGCTGCTCACTTCGCCCGGCAATCCCTATATTTACCAGGGCGAGGAACTGGGCTACTGGGGCAAAATCGGCGCCGACGGCGGTGCAGACCAGCAGGTGCGCACCCCTATGAAATGGACCGCATCGGGCAGTGTGCCTTCTTCCTGGACTTCGGCCTCCAACATAGACAACTCTATGCTCTCTGCCAACATCTCCGTTGAGAGCCAGAGCGCCGACAAAGAGTCTCTGTTAAACGTTTACAAACGGTTTTCACAACTCCGCAACACCTATCCCGCCCTCGCCGAAGGGCAGATGAGTGCCCACGGCACATTCAATGACTCCAACGCCAGCCAGGAGCAGATTGCTGCCTGGTATATGTCTTCCGGCAGCCAGAAGGTCCTGGTCGTGCACAATTTCTCCGGTCAGACGCAGACGGTTTCGCTGCCTGGAGACAAACTCACCCAAGCCATCGCCACCAACGGCGGCGTCCGCACAAAGGGCAATTCCCTGCAACTGGACGCCTGGTCTTCCGTGGTCTTTCTGCAATAGACCAGCTTTATGAAAAGAACCTTGATCCTGCTATTGTTGCTGATGATGGCCGTCGGCTGCCGTCAAGGCGCACCGTCCGGATTAGAGACGCCCTCCGACATCAGCGACACTTCACTGGCCAGCGAGGCCGGCATCCGTCTGGAACCACCCTGCTGGTGGGTCGGGATGGAGACACCCCTCCAACTGCTTGCCTACGGGCACGGTCTTGGCCTCTGCAAGGTGAGGCTGGACGGGTTGCCCGGCATAAAGGTCAGGAAAATCCACAAGGCGCAGAGCCAGAATTATATTTTTATAGATATATCCGTGAGCCCCGGCGCAAAGCCGGGCACCGGAGCGCTGGTTTTCTCGGGACCCGACGGCGAAATTAGTCTCCCCTACACTTTTGCAGCAAAGGATCCTTCGGCACGCGAGAGTTTCAACACCTCCGACCTGATATATCTTATTTTCCCTGACCGTTTTGCGAATGCAGATACCACCAACGACACATCTGCCCTTATGCAAGAGCCCGCAGACCGGAACATCCCGCTTGGCAGGCACGGAGGCGATATCCAGGGAATAATTGATCATCTGGACTATATCCGGGACCTTGGCGCAACCGCCATCTGGAGCACTCCGCTGCTTTGCGACGACCAGCGGCGCGCCAGCTACCACGGCTATGCCGTGAGCGATTACTTCCGCATCGACCCCCGTTTCGGCAGCAACCTACTTTACGCCCAGTTGGCCTCCACGGCCCACGAAAAAGGGCTCAAGGTGATTATGGACATCGTCACGAACCACTGCGGCACCGCCTGCTGGTTTATGGACGATTTGCCGTTTGAAGACTGGATCCACAAGTTTGACCGTTATACCGGCACAAATGTCTGCTTCTCCACCAATATGGACCCCAACGCGTCGCAATACGACCTGAACCTGCAGGAAAGCGGCTGGTTCGTGCCCAGTATGCCCGATATGAACCTGGACAACCCCTACACGCTCCAGTATCTGGTACAGTGGGCCGTCTGGTGGACCGAATATGCCAAGCTGGACGGCTTGCGCGTGGACACCTATCCATATAATGAAAAGGAGCCTATGAGCCGCTGGTGTCAGGCCGTCCTCAAGGAGTATCCCTGGATGAATATAGTGGGCGAATGCTGGACCCCCGAACACGACCAGCTGGCCTATTGGCAGGGTGGCAACCCCAATCCCGACGGCTTTGACAGCCACCTGCCCTCCATTATGGACTTCCCTCTGCAGGAGGCCATAACCGCCGCGCTAAGCGAAGGCGGCGACAATCCCGGCTGGGGCCGCGGAATGACCCGGATCTACGACTGCCTGAGCCACGACGGCGGCTATCACGACCTGGCCAATATGATGATATTCCTGGCCAACCACGACCACGGCCGCCTGTGGGATACTTTTGGCGGCGACGTGTCCAAGATGAAAATCGCCCTTGGACTGCTGGCCACCATCCGCGGTATCCCGCAGCTTTACAACGGCGATGAAATGTTCTTCAGCAAACAGAACGGCGACGACTGGGGCGACGGGGCCAAGCGGGTAGATTTCCCGGGAGGCTGGGACGGTGACCCCTATGACCTCTTCAGTGCAGAAGGCCGCGCAGCGGCGGCGGCCGCCGGCAGCGTGCCCGACCTGAACTGCGCCCCGGAATTGTACGGCTATACGCAGCGGCTGTTCAACTGGCGTAAAGAGACCCCTGTGCTGCACCACGGCCGCACTATGCACTTTCTCTCCCGCGACAATACCTACGCCTTCTTCAGGTATGACGACAAAGACCAGGTCTTTGTATTTGTAAACAACTCCGGCTCGCCCAAAAACATCCCCTGGAGCCACTACTCGGAGATTGCACGGGGCAATCAAGGCACCGATATAGTCACAGGCGAGGCGGTGACCCTTTCCGACGAGACAATAGCAGAACCCAAAACAATTACGATAATACAACTGTAAGCTATGAAAAAGATAATCATCCTGACTCTGGCCATCGCCGCCATGGCAGCCTGCTGCCCCAAGGAGCAGAAGGCCGTGCACCCCGAGTGGAGCTACAACTCCGTAATGTACGAAGTCAACGTACGTCAATATTCCCCCGAAAGCTCGTTCGCCGGCGTCCAGGCACAGTTGCCCCGCCTCAAGGAGCTGGGCGTGGACATCCTCTGGCTGATGCCTATGTATGAAATAGGTGTGGAGGGGCGCAAGGGTACCCTCGGCTCCTATTATGCCATAAGCGATTACTGCAAGGTAAATCCCGAATTCGGCACCATGGAAGACTTTGACCGCCTGCTGGCCGCAGCACACGAGCAGGGTTTCAAGGTGATTCTGGACTGGGTTGCCAACCAGACGGCGCCCGACCATATCTGGATGACCACCAAACCCGCGGAGTTCTACGAGCGCGACAGTCTGGGCAACGCCACCTGGGAATACGACTGGACCGACACCCGCAGCCTCAACTATGAGTGCCGCGAGGTCTGGGACGCCCAGGAAGAGTGTATGCGTTTCTGGCTGGACAAAGGCGTGGACGGCTTCCGCTGCGACGCCGCCGGTGAAATGCCCGCCGAATTCTGGCAGGGCGCGATGCCCGGTATGAATGCCGACTATCCCGATGCTTACTTCCTGGCAGAAGCCGAACGCACCAACCTGGCCGATGCCGACAGCACTTTCGACGCCACCTACGCCTGGGAGCTGCACCACCTGCTGAACGAAATCGCCGCCGGTCAGAAGTCCTTTGACGAACTTCGCGCCTATCTGAAGCGCGACGAGGCCAATTATCCCGCTTCCGCTTTCCGTCTGACGTTCACCAGCAACCACGACGAGAACTCTTGGAACGGCACTGAATTCGAGCGTATGGGCGACTGTGCAAAAGCCGGCGCCGTGCTCTGCTTCACACTGCCCAAGAGCCAGCCGCTGGTATATACCGGCCAGGAAATAGGTCTTAGCCGCCGCCTGCAATTCTTCGAAAAAGACCCCATAGAGGACTGGAGCGACAACGAATTCACAGATTTCTACAAGAAACTTATCTCCCTGAAGCACGGCAATCCCGCACTGGATGCCGGTGAAAGGGGCGGTAAATATGCCGAGATTCCCGCTCCCGACGGAGTATTCGCCTTCAGCCGCACCAAGTGCTGCAACAAGGTTGTCACAGCCGTCAACTTCGGCACCGAACCCGCCGAGGTCTCCCTGCCGCTGAAAGGCACTTTCACCGAACTCTTCTCCGGTGAAAAAGTACGCGGACGCCAGACCCTCAGCCTCCCCGCCGGTGGATACGCAGTATTCTGCAAATAGCAGAACCCTGAGCGATTCAGCGTAGAAATAGTTCGCGTAGGGAACAGGCGCGACGAGCCGACTGGCCCG
>CACYEB010000250.1 GCA_902773305.1 uncultured Bacteroidia bacterium | reverse complement strand
CCATTATTTCACCTCGATGAGGATTCCCTGGTTGGACGTCACGGGGATTTCGTAGCGGCCGCCGCAAAGGCGCTTGACGGGCACCGGCCCTTCGTTGCTTGTGACGGATATCCTCCTGCGGCATTTGAAGCTCAGCGTGTGCGTCTGCGGGTTCTTGTCATAGGGGTCGTCCGACACGCAGATGAAAAGGGCCTTTCCGCGGCGTCCGCTGCGGGACGTCATCTTTCCCACAATCAGAGGACAGCCTGCAGACAGGTTCTTGAATGTCTCGTCGTTGTAAATCTCCACATTCTCCATACCGCTCCCCTCCAGCATATCCGTCCCTTGGAAGCCGACGCAGCTGGTGGAAACCCTCTTATATTTCATATAGGCGGGAGAGAAGGCGTGAATCTCTGCGTTCACCTGCTTCAGTTTGTCGTATTGCTGGGTTTTGCTGCCGTCGCCGTAGAGGACCTGGTTGTACCACCAGCCCCAGGTATAGCAGGCCCAGGTGATGTTCTCGGCTCCGAAAGCCATCGCCGACCAGGCCTGGAAGCGGAGCTGGTTCAGGGAGATCCATTCCTCCAGCTTGTTGCTGTTTACCTGTACGGTGGGCCACATACTCCTTCCCGTGGCCAGGCAGGCGTCGGCAACGATGCGCATATTTGCCAGATCGAGCGGTACGCCTCCGTGCTGGTAGTAGTAGTCATAGGCGATATAGTCGGCCGGAACCCACTTGCAATAGGCGTCTATATATTCCTGATAGGTCGCGGCACCCAGGGCTCCCTTGGTGGGGTCGTTGCCCACGCGCGGTCCCGGTGCATAGGTGGGGTGCAGGTTGAGGTGGGCGAACTGGTTCGGGAAACCCTTCTCGACCGTCCTTACAATCTCGTTGTAATAAGGGAAATCGAGACAGGAAGGTTCGTCGCCGATGGCGATGCCCCATATTGCAGGGTGGTCCTTGAACTTTGCCGCCGCCTCTTCATATTCGGTCAGGGGATGGGTGGCGCGAAGGGTGCCGGCATTGTCGCCGAACCCACCCCACCACAGCGGCACCGTGCCCACTATGATGGCTCCGACATTGTATTTTGAAAACAGGTCCAGCACGGCCGGATCGTTGTTCATATACATCACGAAGTCGATGCCGCACTCCGACAGGTCCTTGATGTGGCTTTCCGTACGGGCGTAGGGCGCAAGATGATATACGCCGATATTTATCCGGCTGCGGTCCATACGGGCATGCTTGGTGACATATCCGCCGGTCTCCTGTGCACCTGCATTCAGCGAAAGACAAACCGCTGCGGCAGCCAGCGCTACAAATAAAGACAATCGTCTGAGCATCACTACCAGTCCTTGATATTACCCCTCTCCTTGACGGTGCGGCGGTCTTTTGCATTGAGGCTGGGGAAGAACTCCATACCGGTTATCCTCTCGACATCTTCGATGGAGACCACGCAATTCTTGAGGGTCTGGTTGCGGTCTGCATTGTCGCAGACAAAGGCGATGCCCTTTTTCTTGCCGTTCAGGCACGCCACCACCTTGAAGAAGCCGGTGGGCACTGCCACGCGGTTGTTGCCGATGGTTTCGGGCACTCCTTCATAGATGGGGCCGCACACGATGTACAGGTCGCCATATTCAAGGGCCCACTCGCGGCACTGGGTCTCTATGCTGTTCCATACGCCGGAGTTGCATTTCTCTGTCTGGGGGCAGATGTTCGTCAGTGCAAACGATTCCTTGAGCGCAGCACGGTTCCACTTGCAGTCGGCTGCAGGGCACATATGGCCGCGGGAGAAGCCGCTGCGGCGGTAGTCGGCCAGCGTTGCACGGGGCTTGGCAACTTTGCCGTCTTCGTGATAGGAGATGCCGGTGCGGGTGTCCTTGCCGCCGATATGGTCGGAAGTCAGGTGCCAGTAAACCCAGTTGGGCAGGCGGGTGTCATCGTTATACGAGACAACGAAGCCTTTCTTGGCAAGTATTTGCTCCGGAGTGCCTCTCAGTGGCGCCGGGACATACTTCTTGTCGGCGTGGTAGTTGTTGAAAATTCCGCACGAAGTCAGCAGGAAAGTGAGGGCTATAGCCAGTAGTCTGTTAAACCGTTTCATAGTTTTTCAAAATGATTATATGGGATAAAGATAGTGCTTTTTCTTGAAATTGTACCACTATGACAAATTGGCAGGAAAACCGGGTTGGCAAACAAGTTGAGTTGTAACAGGGCAAAGGAGAAACTAAAAATGAACAACAACAATAACCAGGAATTGGAAAAATACGCCGTGAACCTCAATGAGAGGGCGCGTGCGTCTAAACTGGATCCTGTGATCGGCCGTGACGACGAGATCCGCAGGGTGCTGCAGATTCTTAGCCGCAGGACTAAGAACAATCCCATACTGGTGGGCGAGCCGGGTGTCGGCAAGACCGCGATAAGCGAAGGTATCGCCCAGCGTATTATCAACGGCGACGTGCCGGAGAACCTTAAGACCAAGACCATATATTCGCTGGATATGGGTGCGCTGATCGCAGGCGCCAAGTACCAGGGCGAATTTGAAGAGCGTCTGAAGGGGGTGGTCAAGACGGTGTGCGAGAGCAACGGCGAGATAATCCTCTTCATAGACGAAATCCACACCCTGGTGGGTGCCGGCCGCACCAGCGGAGCTATGGATGCCGCCAACATCCTGAAGCCGGCGCTGGCCCGCGGCGAACTGAGGGCCATCGGTTCCACGACCCTCGATGAATATCAGAAGTACTTCGAGACCGACAAGGCGCTGGAACGCCGTTTCCAGATGGTGATGATTGACGAACCTTCGCCCGCCGAATCAATCTCGATCCTGCGTGGTTTGAAGGAGAAATACGAAAACCACCACAAGGTGCGTATAGAAGACGACGCGATTATCGCGGCCGTGCAGCTCTCGCACCGCTACATCACCAACCGTTTCCTTCCCGACAAGGCCATCGACCTGGTGGACGAGGCGGCCAGCAAGCTCCGTCTGGAGATGAATTCCGTGCCCGAGCCCATCGACGACCTGAACCACCGCATCAAGCAGCTGGAGATAGAGAAGGCTGCCATCAAGCGCGAGGGCGAGGGCACGAAACTAGACAAGATTGAGTCTGAACTCAAGCAGACCCGCGAAGAGCAGGAGCGCCTGATGGCCAAATGGAACAGCGAGAAGAACGTCCTCAGCGATCTGAGCAACCGCCGTCAGGAACTGGAGAACCTACGCCACGAGGCGGAGACCGCAGAGCGCAGCGGCGATTACGGGCGCGTGGCGGAAATCCGCTACGGCCGGATGCAGCAGGTCCAGTCTGACATCGACCGGCTTACCAAAGAGAAGGAGTCCTGGCAGAACCCCATTATGAATGAGGCGGTGAGCGAAGACGACATCGCCGAGGTGGTGGCCCGCTGGACCGGCATCCCTGTGAGCAAGATGCTCCAGAGCGAAAAGGAGAAACTGCTTCACATAGAAGAGGAACTGCACAAGAGGGTAGTGGGGCAGGACGAAGCCATCAGCGCGGTGGCCAACGCCGTGCGCCGCAGCCGCGCCGGCCTGCAGAACGAGAAGCGCCCCATCGGGTCGTTTATGTTCCTGGGCACCACCGGCGTGGGCAAGACCGAACTGGCCAAGGCCCTTGCCGAATATCTGTTCGACGACGAGAATATGATGACCCGTATCGATATGAGCGAATACCAGGAGCGTCACACCGTGTCGCGTCTGGTTGGAGCGCCTCCGGGATACGTCGGTTACGAAGAGGGCGGCCAGCTCACCGAGGCGGTGCGCCGCAAACCCTATTCGGTGGTGCTGCTCGACGAGATAGAGAAAGCCCATCCCGACGTGTTCAACGTGCTGCTCCAGGTGCTGGACGACGGCCGACTGACCGACAACAAGGGGCGTACTGTCGATTTCAAGAACACCATCCTGATAATGACCTCCAACGTGGGCAGCGACATTATCCAGGACAGTATAGCCCAGGGAGTCGATTTTGACAATTGCCGCGACAAGGTTATGGAACTGCTCAAGCACAGCGTACGTCCCGAGTTCCTGAACCGTATCGACGAGATAATAATGTTCCACCCCCTGACCCGTGACGATGTACGGGAGATCTTGAAAATCCAGATGGCCGACCTGCAGGGCAAGCTGGCCGCAATGGACATCGAGCTCAAGTTTACCGACGCCTTCGTGGAATACCTCTCCGACAAGGGTTACAACCCCGTTTACGGTGCGCGTCCCATCAAGAGGGTGCTCCAGAGGGATCTGATAGACGAGCTGGCCAAAGAGCTGCTCGAGGGGCGGCTCTCGAAAGAGAAGGCCATCACCGCCGATATGGAAGACGGCGTTATAAAGCTCAGATAGGTTATTCTTCGCTGTAGAGAGTCAGTACAAGGTCTCCGGCAGCCACTTTGCGGGCCAAAGTGCGCACGTCGGAGGCCTTTATTGTTTTGATGACCCCTTCATAGTCATAGCCATAAGGGATGCCGTCGCGGACATAGTCCAGCATCTGGGCCTGCTGCGATCCCACCGAGCGCAGGATGCGGTCCCGGACCTCGTTGTGGTGCTTGACCAGATACTTCGCGGCGTGCTCCATTTCCTGTGCCGTGGGCCCGTCCTTGCACATCCGTTCCAGTTCTTCGCGTATATCGGTCAATACAATATCCTTCATCTCGGGGCGCGTCTGCAAGTTCACGTACGATTGGGAGGGAACCGCTCTCTCTTCTGCCACGGCGGTGGCGAACTGCACGCTGTAGGCGGCGCCGTGCTCCTCCCGGATAAGGTCCAGGTAGCGGGCTGACATTATATAGTCCAGGATGTCTGCCGCGGCGCGCTCTTTAATGCTGCGGCCACCCTTGAAGTGGCGGCTCCAGCCGATTCTGGCCAGGGGGGCGGAGACGGGATCGGCAGTCTCTGTGATTTCCATCTTGCCCTTGGCCACCGGCACGGCAGGCAGATATTTCCCTTTCCGGTAAGGATATCCGATGCTGAGCGAGGCGATGTATTTCGCGGTAAGGAGTTCGATTTGCTCCCGCGGCAGGTCGCTGCAGATGACCACCTTCATAGTGGCGATGTCTCCGTAGTAGCGTCTGTAGGCGTCAGCTACCAGGGGCAGGGTGGCGGCCTCTACGCTGGCGGAGTCGATCTCCTGCATCCAGGGATGGTTGCCGTAGACTTCCCGGCGGCAGCGCTCTTCGAACAGTCTGGACGGATTCTTCTTGTTGCCCAGCGATTTCAGGGTCATCGCCTTATAATTGTCCAGCAGCCGCTCATCTCCGAAATAGGGCTCGGTTATTTGCAGGTTGGCTGCCTTGAAGGCCTCTTCTGCCTTGTCCCGGTCGCAGGCGACCTCAATGCGCGCATCCCGGCCGACTCCGAGCAGCATCAGCTTGACATCGGAGAGTTCGGGATAATTCTTCATATCGGGCTTGACAGTGCCGCGGAAACCGGCGTTGCGCTTGGCGTACGAGAGGGCATATCTGGCGGCTGTAACGCTGTCGGGGTTAAACACCCTGTAGCCGGTGTCAAAGATGTAGGTCATAAAAAGGTGGTCGCTCCTTTTCACCGGGGCCGACTCCTTGTAGTAGACAGTGGCGCCGTTGGAGAGCTTCCAGACCTCCATATCGGTGCCGCGCAGCCTCTTCTTGGAAACAATCCTGCCGGAAGCGCCCTTGACGGCCAGATCCATCTCGGGATACTCCAGAAATGCCGGCTGGATATCTTCTGCTGCCACCTCGGCCACAATCTGCCGCATCTGCTCCTGTGACGGGGCTATGCCGGCGTCGTCCACATCGTTGTAGCTGTTGGAGTAGATCTTTCCGCTGGAGCCGAACATCATTTCGGGGTAGGGGGCGATGTCGGAGGCGGTGATGCTGCCCAGGATGCCGCGGCGCAGCTCCCTGTAGGTGGCGGGGTTTATAAGCGGAGTCCCCGTCAGGAAGTTGCTGAGCGCCATATTCACCAGTTCGCCGTTCTTGATCTCTTCCCGCTCCAGCGGGGAGTTCAGGTGCAGGCGGTCACTGACGTTCAGTTTGGCAATCTCAAACTCGTCCCGGCTGATACCGAATTTCAGCAGGCGCTGAACCTCCCGCTCGGTAAAGCGGAAGCATTCGGCCAGATTCTCTTTTTTCTTGGGCACGACGGTGATCAGAGATACATACATATCCGGCCTGTAGGCATTTGTCACCACGGTGGCGGTCTGAGCCGGGGAGGCCTTCTCTTTGCTGCGCTCCCTGAGGCGGTCGGCCATAACCGAAGAGACTGTCATCCTGCAAAGCTCGTCTTTGAAGTAGCTTTCGTCGCCGTGCTGTTTGCAGGGGTTGTCCTGCCTGTAGATGGCCTTGAAGGCCTGATAGCGGATCTCGGGGTCGGTCATATCCTCGAAGAGAGGCTCGGTCATTGCCGGCGGGATGTATGTCCCCTTGGGCTCGGGATTCACTGCGGCGGGGATGTCGCTGAAAAGGCGGCGGATGCGATGCTCCATCTCATCCACGTCAAAATCTCCCACTACGATGATTGCCTGCAGGTCGGGACGGTACCACTTGTGGTAGAAGTCCAGTATTTCCTGGCGCTTGAAGCCGTTTATCACCTCCAGGGTGCCGATTACGTTCCGTTCGGCCTGCTTGGAGCCGCGGTATATCAGGTTGGTCTGCTTGTTGGCCATACGGCTGCGGCTGTCGTCGCCCAGGCGCCACTCTTCGCTAATCACTCCGCGCTCGTCGTCCAGCGCCTTCTGCTCGCAGCTGATGTCGCACGACCAGTCGC
Source organism: uncultured Bacteroidia bacterium (assembly GCA_902773305.1). Taxonomy (GTDB): domain Bacteria; phylum Bacteroidota; class Bacteroidia; order Bacteroidales; family UBA932; genus Equibacterium. Next base: position 197 of record CACYEB010000250.1, on the reverse strand, counting down.
GCAGCACCATCAGCACGCTGTCTATGAAGCCCTCGCGCACCAGCGGGACGTTGCTCAGGTTGTAGACCGTCTCGGTCTTGGAGGTGAAAGCATTTACGTTATATCCAAAACGGACCCCTTCGTCGGCCAGAAACTCCAGGATGCGCTTGTCGGGATAGTGCCTGGTGCCGTTGAAGGCCATATGCTCCAGAAAGTGG
>CACYEB010000249.1 GCA_902773305.1 uncultured Bacteroidia bacterium | reverse complement strand
CCGCCCATAAAGAGGTTGATGCCGCCGTAAGACTTGATTTTCTCTTCGTATTTGCGGCACTCCTCGTTAAGGTCGGGGGCATTGCCGTCCAGAATGTTCACGTTCTCCTCGGGAATGTCGATGTGGCTGAAGAAGTTGCTCCACATAAAGGTGTAGTAGCTCTCGTCGTGGTCTTTGGGAAGTCCGACATACTCGTCCATATTGAAAGTCACTACGTTCTGGAACGACACCTTGCCCACCGAGCAGAGGTGGATAAGTTCTTTGTAAGTTCCCAGAGGAGTGGAACCGGTAGGAAGACCCAGTACGAAAGGTCTCTCTTTGGTAGGGCCAAACTTGTTTATGGCGTTTGCGATGTACATCGCCGCCCACTGCGACATTTTGGCATAAGAATCTTCGATGATCAGTCTCATAGTATTTATAATTAATTGTTCATTTGTCCGATTCGTCAAGCAGCACCCTTGCGGCGGCCAGCGCTTCGCCGCTTATGCTGCTGCCGCTTATCATACGTGCTATCTCTTTTACCCTCTCCTGCCCTTCTATCCTTCGGATGCGGGAGAGCGCCCCCTGGGGCAGATATTCCTTGTAAACCAGATAATGTGCGCCACCCTTTGCCGCAACCTGCGGAAGGTGGGTGATGGCAATCACCTGTATCTCTTTGCTGATGTCCACGATCTTGCGGCCGACCTTGTCTGCCAGACTGCCGGACATACCGGTGTCGATCTCGTCAAAGATGACTGTCGGCAGCGCCTTGTGCTGAGCCAGCAAGGCTTTGATGCAGAGCATAACCCGTGAAATCTCTCCGCCCGACGCGGCACGGGATATATCGACTGGCCGGGCGGAAGATGTGCTGGAGAACATAAACCTGACCTTTTCGCAACCGTTTTCGGTGCGCCCGTCAAGAGTCTCACACTCCACCCTGAAGGTTGCCTGAGGCATATCCAGGGACCTGATTGCCTGCTGCAGATATTCCGACAGGGATTCCAGGTGTGACAGCCGCGATTGCGTCAGGCGCGCGCACGCCTGGCTGCAGGCTGCGTCTGCCTTGCGCTCTTCCTCTGCCAGAATCGCCTCCTGCTGGGACAAATCGTCTGCCATTTCAAGTTCCCGGCGGTAATTATCGCGGATCTCTATAAGTTCTCTTTCCCCCGCAGCGTCGTTCCGGCGCATCAAGTCGTATATCAGGGCAATGCGTTCCTCTGTCTTTTGCAGAAGTTCGGGAGAGGCTTCTACGGATTCCTGCGCAGATTCCACCGTGTCGGCGATATCCTTGAGCTCTATCCTGCACGAAGACAGCCGTGAAGCCAGTTCCTCCGCCTTGGGATAATGACGGGATATCTTCTGCAGCAGCCTTATTGCCTCCCGCAGACGTGCTTCGGCAGCGCCGTCGCTGCCGGAGAGCAACTCCGTTGCCTGCAGCAGGGCCTCTTTTATCTCCTCTGCGTTAGCAAGGGTCTTCTGTCGAGCCTCTGTCTCTTCCAGTTCTCCCTCCTGCAGCCCGGCACCCTTCAACTGGCTGTAGCGGAACTCGGTGAACTCGCGTTCGCGTTCTTTCTGTTCACGGAGTTTTTTCACGTCAATAAGGCGGCGAAGCGCCCGGGTATGGGCCTCGTAAAGGCCGCGGTACTCCTCAAGAAGATGTTCATTGCGGGCAAAGCCATCCAATACAGAGAGTCTGAAAGAATCGCTGCCCAGCAGTATCTGACTGTTCTGGGAATGGATGTCCAGTTCTTTCGAAGAGAGCGACCTGACCTCCTCTACGGAGGCAGGCTCATCGTCTATGAAGACCCTCGAACGGCCGGCAGGGGTGATTACCCTGCGGACTATATGGTCGTCGAACTGGGCCTCTACAACGCAGTTGCGGGAAGGATCCTTTATAACTCCTGCATCGAAGCGCCCTCCCATAAGCAGCGACAGCGCCCCCAGCAGAATGGACTTGCCGGCACCGCTGTCACCGGTAATAATGACAAGATGTCCCGGAATCTCTATATCCAGAACATCTATCAGCGCGTAGTTATTTATGATGAGCCGCCTGAGCATCTATCGCACGTTACTCGGCCTTGCGGTAGAATATCTTGCCCTCACGGAATTCTTCGGTGGCTATGAGAGTCGGTTTAGGAAGCTTTTCATAATACTGGGAAATCTCTATCTGCTCGTGGTTCTCGCTGATCTCCTCCAGGGTGTCGGTGTAGTTGGAGAATTCTTCCAGCCTGTGACTGAGTTCCTGCTTGAGGTCTGCACCTATCTGGTTTGCACGTTTGGCGATAATCATCACCGACTCGTAGATATTGCCCGTGGGAGCCGCAAGTTCTGAAAGGTCCCTTGTGATTGTGTTGTTTGCTACGTTTTTGGTATCCATATATGTAGAATTTTATTTTTCATCCTTGACAAGGCGGTTGACTTTCTTGTAAATACCGTCCAACTCTGCCTTGTACTTGCTCTGTGGGTATTCGCTCACAAAATTGAAATAGTCGTCCATAAATGCCATATAGCGCTCGCGCTGTTTCTCCTCCACGCTGTTGAGGGCATATTTGTATGCCGACATCGCCGTGTAGTAGAGCACATCCTCGCGGTACCGGTTGTCGGCGTCCTCCTTGAGGACGTTCTTTAGGGCGTGGTGCGCCGCGAGATAGTCTTCCATATGGTAATACAGCCTTGCCGCCTCGAAAGCCTTCTTGTCCAGGCGCTCGTGGAGGTCGTCGCGCATCACGCTGCAGTATCTGGCGTACTCCGTGTGGGGGTTCTCCAGAAGGAATTTGTCAATATATATCAAAGCCAGTTCCGTGGGGCGCTGGTCCAGTTCGTAACGGTAGGTCCCGCGGTACATACAGTCAATCATCTGGAATTCCGCCTGCCTTGCAAACGGACTCTGCGGAAAGGCCGCGATGAAATCGGTGAAGTTTGCCTGGGCGGTGGCAAAATCTTTCAGATAATAGTTGCTCATACCCCAGTAAAAGCGCACCGTATCCTCCTGGGGCGTCCCCTGTGCGTTCATTGCAACATTCTCGAACAGCTGCGCCGCCTTGCTGTATTTGCCTTCTTCGTAAAGTTGCAGTGCGGTACGGTACTTCTCGCCATAGTTGTAACTTGCCAGAAGCTTCTCGAATTTGGAAGAGCACGCCGTCGCCAGCAGCGCCAGCAGTGCAACAGTCAGTAATGAGAGTGTCTTGCGCATATCCTGTCAGAGATTCTCCTTTAAATATTTCTCGGCATCCATCGCCGCCTTGCAGCCGCTGCCGGCGGCAACCACCGCCTGTCGGTAGCGGGGATCACACACGTCGCCCGCAGCAAACACCCCTTCGCGACTTGTAATCGAAGTACCTTCCTTTACAATGATGTATCCTGTGGCGTCGGTTTCCACCCACTCCTTGAACACATCGCTGTTGGGATGATGGCCGATGGCCAGGAAGAATCCGTCGATCTTGATATCAAATTTCTCGCCGTTCTTTCTCACCAGCCGTGCACCCGTCACTCCGCCGGCATCACCCAGGACCTCCTCAGTCTGGCACTCCCACAGTATCTCGATGTTCGGGGTTTCCTTTACCTTCTGCTGCATCGCCTCGGTGGCACGCAGTACGTTGCGGCGCACTATCATATAGACCTTGTTGCAGAGCCCGGCCAGATAGGTAGCCTCTTCGCAGGCCGTATCACCTCCGCCCACCACGGCGACATCTTTCTTGCGGTAGAAGAATCCGTCGCACGTAGCACAGGCGGAAACACCCATACCGCGGAAACGGTTTTCGCTCTCCAGGCCCAGGTACTTTGCGGAGGCCCCGGTGGCGACAATCACGCTGTCGGCCTCTATTTCGTCACGGGAATCTATGGTCAGCCTGAGCGGCTTCGAAGAGAAATCCACAGCCGTCACGCACCCGAAACGGATATCGCATCCGAAACGCTCTGCCTGAGCACGGAAATCAGCCATCAGGGCATTTGCGTCCACACCCTTGGGGAACCCGGGATAGTTTTCTATCTCGGTGGTGGTGGTGAGTTGCCCGCCGGGCTGCAAACCCTCGTACAGAACGGGGGCCAGGCCTGCCCTTGAAGCATAAATGGCAGCCGTGTAACCAGCGGGACCGCTGCCCACTATGAGGCATTTTACTCTTTCCATAGGACGCGAACGTATTATAAGCGGACAAAGGTAGCAATTTTTCGTTTACCAACATTATTTTTGTATTTTAGAAGCGTGATTATGGAAAGTGCCGGAAAAAGATATGCAGAGGTCATCGTACCGCTCAAATTCTGCGGCGGCGTCACTTACTACTACATCCCGGACAGCATTACTGAAGAGCTGACAGAAGGGAGCTGGGTGGTGGTGACGATGGTCGGAAAGCGCTATCTTGCCCTGGTGCGCAGCCTGGACTGCGCTCTTCCGGACGGTTTGCCGTCCGGGAAAGTACTGCCCATAGAGAAAGCCGCCCCCCTCAAGCCGCTCCCCAAGGTGCAACTTGAACTATGGCAGGCTATTGCAGACTATTACCTGTGCAGCATCGGCGAGGTGTTCAAGTGCGCCTATCCGGCCGCTTTTTTCCGCCAGAGCGAAAAGAAACGCACGCAAAAGCGCGAACGGCAAGTCCTTCCCGCCGAAGAAGAAAAGCAACTCTCTTCGGACCAGCAACTTGCGCTGGAACAGATAGAACAGAATTTCGGCAGCGGCAGGCGCACCGTCCTCCTGGACGGAGTCACTTCTTCGGGTAAGACTGAAATCTACATCAAGCTCGCCCGCAAGCATCTCGACCAAGGGCAGAGCATACTCTACCTGGTGCCGGAAATAGCGATGTCCAGGCAGTTGGAGCAGAGACTGCGCCGGTCGCTGGGCGACAGGCTGCTCGTATTTCATTCAAAGCAGACCTTTCCCACACGCAAACGGGTTTTCGACGCCCTGACCGGAGAGGGCAATTACCTGATCCTGGGGACGCGCAGCGCGCTGTTCCTACCCATCTGTAATCTGGGATTCATAATCGTGGACGAAGAGCACGACTCCTCTTACAAGCAAGACGACCCGGCTCCGCGTTACAACGGGCGGGACGTAGCGTTGATGATGGCTGCCAGGCTCTCCATCAACACCCTGCTGGGCAGCGCCACCCCCTCTATGGAGTCGCTCTACAACGTATCCGCCGGTAAATACGCTATGGTCACCCTGCGCAAGAAATATTTCGGAGCAGGCGACGCCCCGGTAACCATCATCGATATGGGAAAGGTTTATGCGATGCACAACGCCCGCGGCTCATTCTCGATGCAGTTGGTCAATATGATTGACGCTTGCCTTAAAGGGGGACGGCAGGTGATGGTATTCCGTTCGAGGCGCTCCTACAGTTCGTTTCTGCAATGTGACAGCTGCGGCGACATTCTCCGCTGCCCACAGTGCAACGTGAGCCTGACATACCACAAATACAACAACAGCGTTTCGTGCCACTATTGCGGCTACCACGCCCCTTTCAACCCCGTTTGCGGCAGTTGCGGCAAAGGCGCCCTGACGCCCAGGGGAGCCGGTACTGAAAAACTGGCGGAAGAGCTGCGGGATCTTTTCCCGGAAGCCAGGACAGACCGTTTCGATCTCGAGACAGCCGCTTCCAAGACAGAAGAGAAGCGCATACTCACCGACTTTGAGAGCGGGAAGACCGACATACTGGTCGGAACCCAGATGATTACCAAGGGATTCGACTTTGAAAACCTGGCCCTGGTTGCAGTCATAAACGCCGACTCTATACTTTCGCTTCAGGATTTCCGTGCCGACGAAAAGGGGCTTCAGTTGCTTACCCAACTGCGCGGAAGGGTTTCCCGCCGCGAAGGCACGGGACAGATGGTCATCCAGACGATGCAGGCCGGTCATCCTGTGTTTCAAGCGCTCGTATGCGGAGATGAGGCAAGGGACACTCTCCGCAACGACATCCTTCAGCAGCGCAAGCTGTTCGGTTTTCCACCCTTTGTAAGACTTGTCAGGATTACGGTAAAAGACGCCTCCCCCGACAGGCTCCGCAAAACTTGTGCATTGCTTGAGAGCGCCCTGAAACGAACGGAGGTTGCCGGCTTCACTCCGGCCACGGCCCCTGCGGTAGACCGTATCGCCGGTATGTATATCCGCATCGTATGGGTCAAACTATCCCGTTCCGGGCGTCTCCAAAGCCAGAAGGCGGCACTTGCACAGGCCATAGGCTCGGCGGCTGAGTCCTCCCCTTCCACTGATATGACGATAGACGTAGATCCGCTCTGATGACAGGCACCGTTTTTGACATACAGCACTTCTCTACCGGCGACGGTCCCGGTATCAGGACCACCGTATTCCTTAAGGGATGCACTCTTCGCTGTGTCTGGTGCCACAACCCGGAGTCCCGGTCGTTCATTCCCGAGATACTTGTGAACAAGATGCTCTGCATCGGCTGCGGTGCTTGCGACAGCCTCTGCCCTGCAGGGGATGCAAAAGGTACCCTGGCTTCTGCGTCTTCACGGGTATCCGTCTGCGGTGCCGCCTTTTGCAGTGCCTGCGCTGAGGTCTGTCCTTCCGGGTGTCTGGAAGTTGCCGGCCGGAGGATGAGCGCAAATGAAGTTATTCTCGAAGTTCTTCAAGACGAAGCATATTACAGGCACTCAGGCGGCGGTATGACGCTCTCCGGAGGGGAACCGATGGCACAGCCCGTTTTCTCCAGGGAACTGCTCCAGGCGGCAAAAGCGGCCGGATTACACACAGTTGTGGAGACATCAGGCGACGGCCATACTGAAGATTTTCTGGATATTGCGCCATATACCGACCTGTGGCTTTGGGACATCAAAATGATGGATGCGACGCTCTACCATTCTCTTACCGGAGGCGATTTGGATCGGATGCTCACCAATCTCGCCGCCGTCGCCGGCAGCGGGGCCAGAGTCATATTCCGTGTTCTGTATATTCCTGAATTCCACAACAGGGAGGGTATCCCGGCGGCAACTGCAGCCCTGCTCAAATCCTACCCGCAATTTGAAACGGAACTCATTCCATATCACCTTCTTGGCAATGCCAAACGCGAGAAACTTGGACTGCCTGAGGTAAGATTCCGGGAACCGGATACAGAAGAAACGGCCGCTTTCGCCAAAAAGGCAGGAATATCGTCTCACGCCGGGTAGATTCCACCTCCATTTATTCGTCACAGGTCACAAGCCGCAACTGACACGGATGCTCACTCAAGCATACGTGGCACCCATCTACCTAATTCCCAACATCTTACAGCATTTCGCTTGCGTAAAAACACGCAAGCGAAAGTACATAAATCGCTGACAGTCAATGGCGTGACTGCCACGCAACAAACAAATGCAAAGTGTTATGGGCTAGCAAATCTGCTGCGTGCGCTGGATAATCATATCCTGCCACTCCTTGCAGAGTGTGGTGAAGCGTGCGGACCAGCCGGAGACACGCACCGGCAGATTGGGATACTTCTCGGGATGGCGCTGGGCATCTATCAAGGTGGCTGTATCCACCACATCTATATGCATATAGAAGCCTCGCTTCTCGCGGAAGGTCTTCATAAGGCCCACCAGTGCCTTGATGCCGTTTTCTCCTTTGACGGACGAGGGAAGCACCTTGAGTTCAAGGGTGGCGCCGCTGGGGGACTTGGTGAAATCCATCTTGCAGAATGAGTTCAGAGCCGATGTCGGGCCCTTACGGTCACTGCCTGGTGTAGGTGAACAGTTGGTGGCCAGGATATCACCCACCCTGCTTCCCTCCGGGGTCGCGCAGCGTTTCATACGCCAGTCTACTTCACGGCCGAAAGTCGATATACCGCAAGGCCGCTTGATGCCTTCCCGTTCCTTGACTTCTCCTACAATAGAGGTATAGTCGTCAAAGACGCGGGTCATCATGGCATCCGCCTCGGCATCATCGTTGCCGTAGAAATTGAAACGGCTCTGGATGGTGCGCCGCAACCCCTCGGAACCCTCCCAGTTGCTGCGCAGGATGCCCAGGAACTCGTCCAGCGACAGATATCTGTCATCATAGACAAGTTTTTTGAGCACAAGCAGGCTGTTGGCAGTATCGGACACGCCGCCGTAATGGATACCCAGCGTCGTGTACTTGGGACCGCGGTTAAAGTAGTTGCGCCCTTTCTCCAGGCAACCTTCCACAAATATGCAGGCCATGGTATTGGGAAGCCAGTCGGGATCCTTCATATCGTTGTCGCACCACTCCTGGAGGTCGTCTATATCTTTGTGCAGGGTATCCTTGAATGCAGCATACAGCGATTCAAAGTCGGGGTAATCCACCTTGGGATCCTGGTCGGCATAGAGGTGCAAGGCTCTGCCCAGAACCTGGACCATGTCGCACGGTTGATACGTAAAATAGGTCTTGCCGGGGATGATTGCCTCCCAGCACCCGTCGTTTGTAAACTCGCGGGCCTCGT
>CACYEB010000248.1 GCA_902773305.1 uncultured Bacteroidia bacterium | reverse complement strand
TGCAAAGATAAGTTGAATTTCCATAAACACGAAAAAAAACGCATCCGCCAAAGGGCGAATGCGCTTTTTTGTTGAAAAGTTGCAGATTCCTTAGTCGATTTCGACCTTGGTCAGCGAAACGGGGAAACGCATAAGGGTTTCAGGCTTCTTTGAATACCACCACGTGTACGGACGTCCTGTCTCGGGGTTGAGTTCGATGGTCCACCAGAAGTAGCCCATCGATACGAACGGAGAATCCGAATAGTACTGATATCCCGTCAGGGTGGCTGTGGTTCCGGTTTCGTCTATCGCGCCGGTGCAGAGTATGGCGTTCGCGGTCTGCGGATAGCCGTTGTTGGTGATTCCGAACCAGCCGCCCCTGCAGTCGAAGGTTCTGCTGTAAGTGCTGGAGTTCTGCTTCGAAGTGTATGTGTTCACGTAGGTCCTTATGATGAGACCTCCGGTAGCCGCATCGTACCAGCCCTGGAGTTTGGCGGTGGAATGAGCCCAACCTGTGATGTCGTAGATCTCGTCGTTGGACTTGTTGGTGATGGTCAGGACATACGAGGAATCGTTGCCTGCCGCATCCTTTCCGGTAGCCAGCCAGGTGCCGAGCCACTTGTTATAGCCTTCCGAGCAGGTCGGCTTTTCCGTGGGAGTCACCTGGCGGTGCAGATAGACGCCGGTAGGATTGAATTCGTCATCCACCTGGTAAGCGAACAAATGGACCGTCTGCTTTGCAGGGAAGGCAGGGTTGAAGTAAAAGCTCTTGTTTCCCTCGTAGGATTTGGGCGAGCTGCTGGCCTTGTTTGCCGCAGCCTTGGCCGTGATGACTTCCATCACGTCGCCGTTGTAGCCGTAGCCGTTGAACTCCAGATGCATCACGTATGTGTAATACCACTTGCCGGTAATGTTCTGGAAACTGACGACATCATAGCCGTCGGTGCGGCCGTGCTTGATACCGTTCCGGTCGAAGAGGATTTCCCAGTCCTTGCTGTTGAAGCGGGCCGTGCGCATATCGCAGCGCTCGACCTTCACGTTCTCGTAGGTCTTGCGCGTGTCATCGCTGCAGTAACTATAAGTCTCGTCAAGGAAGCCTACGGTCAGGTTTCCGTATTCTCCCACGGGAAGTGGAATATAGAAAGTCGTCTCGCCCGTGATAGGCTCTTCGGGCAGGGACATCCAGATGGCACTCCTGGTCGAGCCGCTGGGAATGGGGCCGGTCTGGATGCAAGCGCCTTCGGCGGTATAATCCTCCACTACGAAGCTTCCCCAGACGGTATTGGTGGTAGAGTTGACATACAGGTAGCGGGAGTCTGCGGGAACGTGGGCGAAAGTGACGGTCAGAAGGCCTCCCAGATGCTTGAAGCTGAGATGTGATGCATCATCGCCCGAAATAACGGCGACCATCGGGGAATTGGTGCGCTCGGGAACATAGGCGAAACTACTGGGAAGGCTGAGTGTCAGCTTCTTGCCTTCGAGCGACTTGGCCATATTGTAGGGGAACACCGCAACCTTCTCCACCTTGACGTTGTCGTCAACGCTGTTGAAGGTAGCGGAATAGGTACCGGATCCGCCGGTCAGGTTGAACTGTGCGAACTTGCCTTCGGGGGTCATCGCGCCGATCACGTCGTCCTGTGCCCAGGCGAACATACCATCTTCGGAAACGGTCGAACGGGTGCCGTCCACAACTGCCGTGAGGACGGTCTTGCCGCCTTCCTGTTTTGCTTCAGGGGCGGAAAAATCTTCTTTCTGGCATCCTGCCAACACCGTGGCAGCCAATGCGATGATAAATAAATGCTTTTTCATTGCTCCTGAATTTTAAAAACCGAATTTGGGGAACTCGTCGAGTCCGTTGCCGAGCTCGAGGGGAACGGGATGATAATCTTCTCCGGTGTTGCCGGAGCCCATAAAAACTCCCTGGGACAGGATGGTCGAAACCTCTGCCCCGGGAGCCTTATATGATTGCTTATTCATAATTGATAAGAATATTTTGCATTAGTCCACTTCGACCTTGGTCATAGAGATGGGGAAATGAGCAAGGGTAGCAGGGTCTTTGGTGCGCCATACGGGGTATTTGCCGTTGGCATTCACAGTATAGGACCAGTAGTAATAGCACATGGTCTCAAACGGACCCTCAGAATAATACTGATATCCATTCATTGTCGCCATAGTCCCGGAATCATCAAGAGTACAGACTGCAAGGGGTGTGAATAACGGAGTGTTCTGGCTGCTTGTGCCGATAACGCCGAAAAGACCGCCTTTGCATTTGTATGTTATTCCGTCGGATGATGACGTCTTGGTGGAACCGTAAGAAAGGATATGATTGCGGAATACCATCTGACCGGTAGCCTGGTCATAGTCCACCCGATAGTTGGTGGTGGTTCCGGCCCATCCGGTAACCAGATACTGCTCGTTTTTGCTGTAGGTGGTTACAGTCAGGTTATAAGTGACGTCCTGGCCATTGGAATCTTTGCCGGTAGCTATCCAGTTGCCGAGCCACTTTTCGAATCCTTCTGAACTCTCGCTCTCCTCCTTGGGAGTCCACGAACGCACCATATAGCGTCCCGTAGGGGTGTAATCATCCGTCATCTCAGCCATCATAACATAGAAAGTGGCCTGTGCAGGGAATACAAAACTCAATCTGTAATTCTTGTTGCCTTCGTTCAAGGTTGTGCTTTTGCTCTTGCAGTTGTTCACGAGAGCTTCAAGGACAGCAGAGGTGTCAGAACCGAAACGGTTGACAAACTCTGCGTATTGGTAGTACATATAATACCATTTGCCTTCGCATCCCTTGAACTGAAGACGGTCCATTCCATTGTCAGCGCCACGACGCGTGTAGAGGATATCCCATCCCAGATTGTCAAGCGAAGCGGTGCGCATATCGCAGCGCTCTACCTTGAAATCTTCGTAAACCTTCTTGGCATCGTCGCCGCAGAAGTAGTAATTCGCATCCAGGAAGCCCACTGTAAGGGAGTCATACTCACCAACGGGGAGGGGGAGATAGAATGTCGTGGGTCCTTCGAAGGGCTCTTCGGGCAGATCCATCCAGATGGAACTCTTAGAAGAGCCGCTGGGG
>CACYEB010000247.1 GCA_902773305.1 uncultured Bacteroidia bacterium | reverse complement strand
TGTTGGCTCTGGTTTCCTGCAACAAGGACTTCCTCGAAAGACCGCCTCTCGGCAGTATCAGTGAAGGCTCGCTCAAAACTAAGGAGGGCGTGGAACTGCTCTGCACCTCTGCATACGGCGCTCTCGAAAGCCCCAATGCCGACGCATGGTTCAACACATATCAGGCCGGTGGCTGCAATGGATGGCTCTACAGCGACGTGCGCTCCGATATAGCCTACAAGGGCGGCGGCGGTATCGCCGACTGCGCCAACTTCCATGCAATGGAGGTCTTCACGGGCGTTTATCCACAACACGGGCATATCAACGGAAAATGGTTCAATCTCTACTGCTCTCTCCAGAGGGCCAACTCCGCACTTGTAGTGCTGAAGAGAATGACCAAGGAGGAGTTTCCGGAGAGGGACAGCCGCATAGGAGAGATGCGTTTCCTACGAGCCTACTTTTTCTTCGAGCTACAACGCCTGTTCAACCGTATCCCATATTTCGACGAGAATACTGAGATCGGCGATTATGTGAGCATTTACAACCGCGAGTTTACCCGCGAAGAACTGCTGGACAAGATTGCTGATGACTTGGCTGAAGCGGCCAAGTTGTTACCGGAGAACCAGCAAGAGATAGGCCGAGCGAATAAGTTCACCGCCTACGCCCTCCAAGCCAAGGTGCTGCTATACAGGGCCTATGAACAGGGTGTGGATTACGATGTGGTGAACATCAACACCGAAAAGCTGGAGCAGGTGGTTGCTCTCTGTGACAAGTTGGATGGTCACTATGCGCTTCTGTCTGACTTCCAGAATCTGGACAAGATAGAGTATGACAATGGAGACGAAAGCGTGTTCGAAATTCAGTTCTCGCATGACGACGGAACCGTGCTGCACCGCACTTCCTGGTTCTACGCGCTCTGTTCTCCCACCGCTGCGCAGTATGCAGGCTGCGGCTTCTTCCAGCCTTCTCAGTCGCTGGCTAATTCCTACCGTACCGATGCGAACGGTCTGCCTCTACCGGATAGCTTCAACGATGTTGCCATCATCACCGTTGCCGATGGCAAGGCCAATACCGTAGATCCAAGACTCGATTTCGTGGTGGGCCGTGTGGGTGTTCGATGGAAAACATATACCACCTCCGCCTACAACACTGCTTGGTGCCGCGATGCTGGAACCTACGGCACTTTCAGCTGCAAGCGTCATCTCATCTCCCCGGAAGACCCGCGCATGTGGAATCTGGGAATGTGCGACCTCAACTGGAAACTCATACGCTACGCCGACGTATTGCTCTGGAAGGCTGAGGCACTGATTGAACTGGGACGTCAAGACGAAGCTCTGCCCCTCATCAACCAGATTCGCCGCAGGGCGAAGAATAGCGCCTATGTGACCGATTGGGACAACCCCAGTCAGCCGGCAGCGCATTATCTGATAAACGAGTATAAACCCGGAGAAAACTGCACCTGGACCCAGGACTATGCACGTAAGGCTCTCCGTTTCGAAAGGAAGCTGGAGATGGCCATGGAAGGAGAGCGCTTCTTTGACCTAGTTCGTTGGGGTGTGGCTGGAGAAGTGATGAACGACTATTTCAATTACGAGCGTACAGTGCGCCCGTACATGGGCGAGGCGGTGTTCACCCACGGCAAGGATGAGTATCTGCCCATCCCGTCTGACCAGATTGAGCTTTCACACGGACTTTATACCCAGAATCCTTACTACAACAACTGATGAAAAGACTCCTTGCCATTGGCCTTGTCCTTACACTCTTTGCCTGCTGCGGCAAGGAGAAGAGCGGCGGCGAAATAGACCTCGGCACCAACAAGAAGACGGTTATCGAGAACTTTGAGGGCACGAGCTACCGCTCATGGACAAAAGAGGGCAACGCCTTCTCCTGGACGCTGCCGAGTTCTTCTGACTTGGCGAGCTGGGGCATGGTTGGCTATGAGGGCGACAAGGTGATGACTTCGCTTGCAGCCGGAGATGCCGGTACCGGAAAGCTTACCTCGCCTGAATTCACCATCGACAGGCCGTGGTTCAACTTCCTGGTGTGCGGAGGC
>CACYEB010000246.1 GCA_902773305.1 uncultured Bacteroidia bacterium | reverse complement strand
GGTTGCGGTTGGTGAGCATAACCCCCTTGGGATTGCCGGTGGAACCGGAGGTATACATAATCGCCGACAAAACGTCCAGGTCAGTCGAAACGTTGTCTGTGTCCACCAAGGGCAGGCTGCCCTTACGGGAGAAGACTTCGCCGAAGCCATCCCTTGAAGCAAGCAATTCTCCCGTAACCAGGTCGACGGCAGCCATAAGGGCCGGCATCAGCGCAAAGTCCATTTTTGAGAAAACTGCTTTCTCCGTATAGAGAATGCGCGCGCCGCAGTGGTTCACCAGGCCCAACGTGTCACAACCGGTAAACCCCTTGAATATCTGCACCGATACATATCCTCCGATCTGCGCTGCCAGGAACACCTTTGCCCAGTTGGCACAGCTGCGTGCGTTCAATGCCACGCGGTCCCCCCTCTTAAGCCCAGCAAGGCGCCATAAGGCCAGCAATTTACCAATGCCGGCCATAAGGTCGCCGTATGTGAGGCTGCTGACACCGTAATCATCCAGGGCAGGAGCGTCCGGACGGCATCTGGCCAAGGCGACGAAACGGGAGACGAAGTTATCCCGGGGCGAAAGTTCGTGGAACATATACGCTGCTAATATTTGGCTGGCTAAGTTAATAATTGTGACGAAATATTTATATTTGTGTAATAAATCAAACGACAAACGCCATGCAACTGGAAGGAAGAAGAAAAAGTTCAAATGTAGAAGACCGCCGCCGCTCAGGCGGAGCTGTCGCAGCGGGCGGCATCGGTCTTGGAGGAATCATCATAGTCGGACTCATTATGCTGCTGACCGGGCAGGACCCCTCCCAGGTTCTCAGCTATATAGACGACGGCAGCATCACGACCCAGGATACCGGCTATACGGCCAGCGCCGAAGATCAGGAACTGTTCGATTTCGCTTCCATTATCCTTGCCGGGACAGAAGATGTCTGGAGCGCCATCTTCAAACAGAACGGACTCACATACACGCCGCCCAAGATGGTCATATTCAACGGCAGCGTACAATCCGGTTGTGGAGGAGCCACCTCACAGTCCGGTCCCTTCTACTGCAGCGCAGACCAGACGGTCTATCTTGACCTGTCTTTCTTCAAGGATATGAAACAGCAGTTCGGTACCACCGGCGACTTTGCCTGGGCATATGTCATAGCCCACGAAGTGGGCCACCACGTGCAGTACCTGCTGGGGACGCTGACAAAGGTCAATCAGGAGCGTTCACGCAGCAACGAGAGAAAGGCCAACCAATTGAGCGTACGACTTGAATTGCAGGCAGATTTCTATGCCGGCATCTGGGCTCACTACGACCAGAAACGGTTCCACTCGCTCGAAGACGGCGATGTCGAGGAAGGGCTTAACATAGCTGCAGCCATCGGTGACGACCGTATCCAGAAGAACACATACGGCCGCTCGTACCCCGACTCATTCACCCACGGCACATCGGCACAGCGTGCCAAATGGCTCAAGAAGGGTTTAAGCACGGGCAACCCTGCCCTTGGCGATACTTTCTCGCCCAATTACAACGACCTGTAGCAGCTTCCCGGATTACAGAAAAAAGGCAGCGGAAACGCTGCCTTTTTTCTTTGAATATCCTGAACGGATACGTCATTAAAGAGACAAGTCCACAACCTCTGCGTCAGCGGCGTTCTTCTTTACGGACTCTATGCCCTTTTCCATTGCAGAAGCGCTGGAATACATCTCGCTGGTGCCGATAACCTGGCCGTTGGAAGCCTTCAGGTTAAAGTAAGGCTGACCGTTCTTTGCGACATTGCGCTCGAAACGCTCTTCAAGAGCACCGTTCTTCTTAACGGAATCAATGCCCTCGAGGCAAGATTTCTTTGACTTGTAGCCCTGGCTTGCAAGGATTACGCGGCCGTTGGCTGCCTTAAGTACAAACTGCGGATCTCCGTTCTTGCGGAGTGTGATTTCGAATTTACCCATATTAGCTATTTTTAGAAATGTGTCTGTTAACCACAAAATTAACAAACAAATAATTAATTAGCAACAAGACAGAAATCCAAATCTTTCGCAATTTTTTCTTTATCGAGGTTCTGCCCGATGAAAACTATCTTCTGCATCCGGTCACCGACCTTTTCATCCCAGTCTTTCATAAAGTTCGGATCCTGCGACGCAATGCGCTTCAGGTCTTCTTCGGGAGCGGTGGCATACCAATATCCGGCTTCGGAAAGTTTCTTTTCACGGCCGGCACTCTCGAACAAGTACGACATATCGTAGTCATCCTTGAACCAGCAGATTCCCTTTGCACGGATGATATTTTTTGTGAAATTCCTTGATATGAAATAATCGAACCGGTTCATATCAAAAGGCAGGCGGCGGTAATAGACATAGGTTCCGATATTGTATTCGTCGCTCTCCCCCTCCTCTTCGTTTTCAATCTCCCCGTCACCTTCCAACTCACGTACCCAGGCGGCACTGGTAGCAGCCCGTTCAAAACTGAACGAGCCTGTATAGAGCATCTTGTCCAGGTCAACGTCGGCATAGTCGCATTCTACAATCTCTGCGGTAGGCTGAATCGCCCGCACAATGGCCTTGACACGACCCAGTTCGCTCGGGGTAAGTTCAGAAGCCTTGTTGAGCAATATCAGGTCACAAAACTCAATCTGCTGTATGAGCAGGTTCTCTATGTCGTCCTCCTCAATATTATCTCTCTGAAGGGCACCGCCGCAGTCAAATTCTTCTTTCAGGCGGAGGGCATCCACGACAGAGACAATGCAGTCGAGGTAGCAGGTGCCGCCCTGGTTATATTGCGGCCCGAGCGAGGGGATGGAGCAGATGGTCTGGGCAATCGGTGCAGGTTCGCAAATGCCGCTTGCCTCAATCACTATATAATCAAATGCCTGCTGGCGGACCAGCGAACTGATCTGCTCCACCAGGTCCATCTTAAGGGTGCAGCATATACAGCCATTCTGAAG
>CACYEB010000245.1 GCA_902773305.1 uncultured Bacteroidia bacterium | reverse complement strand
TTCCCGTGGCCTGTCTGTATGGTACTGGTCAGGATGTCTATTTGGTCATTTCGCTGAGTTTCTGGTAGAGCGCGTCGTAGCCCTCGTAGAAGTCTTTGCTGAGATCCCTGAAGTATGCCTTCACATTCTCTGCAGGATACATATTGATCTTGTCCAGGGTGGTGTCGGTGAGCACGAGGGCGTCATTTACCAGTTCCTGTACTTTATCGTCTTTCTTCCCTGCGCTGTAGTCGCTGAAAGTTAGGCAGTCTGAGAGGAACTCGTTTGTAACGAACAAAACGTCTTTTTTGATGGTTCTGAGGTTCATATCTTTCTTTCTAATTAGAATTCAATATGCAAAGATAGTGAAATTTTGACATTTGACGCTGAATAATTAGAAATACCAGCCGTTGTCTATGATGCGGGAAACGCCTTTGCCGGCATCTTCGTGCCCCAGGATCCGGCGTGCGGAGACGATGTTGCTGCAGCCGGCAAAGTAGTCGCCGCGACCGGGGACCAGGGAATTGGTGTGGACCATTCCGCCCTGGCTGTGGATGAATCGCTCCCCGCCGATATAAATTGCTACGTGATATATACGTGTGCTCCCGTCGTCGCGCGGACGTCCGAAGAATACCAAATCGCCGGGCAGCAGGTTACCCCAGCCGACGCTGATATCCACTGCTTCGCCGCACCTCTCCTGCTGGGAGGCGTTGCGGGGCAGCAGGATGCCGCAATCCATATAGGCGCGCTGCGACAGTCCGCTGCAGTCAAGCCCCTTGACTGAAGATCCCGCCCACAGGTACGGAATGCCCATATAACGCCCGGCGTTGGAAACAATGTCTCTTCCGGTGGGGTTCTGACTTGCGAAAAACTTTCTGCAGTCGGCCACATCCCTGCGTGCCACATAAGCTTCCCGGCCGTCGGGAAGGCGGCAGCGGTAATATGCGCCTGAAATCCCTGTGCAGGCCACAATGCAGCCGCGCACGGCATCGCTCACCTGGGCAGCACGTTTTCGCGGAGCAGCCAGCAGCGGGGTGTAATGAGCAGTGACAATCAAACGCGGCGATGCCTTCCATGCCATTGCTCCGTCATAGTCGGTAAAGAAAAGGCTGCCGTCGGTGACCCAGGCGATATAGCCTTCGGGAGTAGAAATCATTGACCAGCCGCCCCGCCGCTCAATTATCCAGCAAATGGCCCCCATAAGCATCTGTGTGCCCATTTCGGCCTCATACTCCGGTTCTTCGCGCACGTTCATGACGCTGATGCGGCAAATGCCATAGTCTTTGCGGGTCTTGTCATCGTCAAGGGTTTTGGGCATCGGCAGAGTCCTTGCCACATCTTCTGCGGTGACAGCATATTTTTGCGAGCATCCTGCCAAAAGCAGAATGGCCGCGATGATATATAGGAATTTGTGGGGAGACATAATCGCTATTTTCTGCTAATTTAAGCTAAATTTGTGAGACAAAACCTGCTGATTATGAAAAAACCGACGCTTGCTGCGATCCTTATGCTCCTTTGCATATCCGCTTTTGCCGAAACCCGATGGACAATAGACAGCATTACAAACACGATAGTGATGGATGCGGCCTCCAATGCCCCGCACAAAGACCATATAGAGATGAGCGGTCAGCGGGCTGCTGTGGTTTATTACTGGGGAATCGATGAAGAAGGACGATATTACTGCGAGTATCATCACGTGTTCCCGCTGCTGAGGATGGTGCCTAACAAGACCAGTTCGTTCTTCCCGTACAATCATACAACCGACGTGGCCGGGATGATAAAGGCCGACGGCAAGGTGCCCGACTTCAAGGCGGTTAAAGTCGAGTTGGACGGCACCCTCAGGGTGATTGAGACAACCGGGACCCTGGAACTGAGCAGGGTGAATTTCCCCAGCACCACCGACCAGGCCGTGTATGAGATGTTTTACGTGAAAAACATCTCCGACAAACCCGTGAAATTGGAAGTCCCCGACTATAAGTACACTTGGGCGAGCGACCCGGAACGCGGTGTCAAGGGGAGCTATGTGATGGATATCGAGTTGGTTTACGGCGGCACGGCCATCTTGCAGCCGGGAGATACCCGATACTTTTTTCTGGTGATGCAGGCCTATGAAAAGGACAAGGCGGCGATAAAACGCATCAAGCCCGATACCATTGCCTTTCCGGCCGAATACGCCGCCCGTTTGGATCTGTTCAAACAGTTGAGCGACAATCTGATACTTGATACTCCGGACGAGGTTATAAACACCGAATTCCGCTATGCCAAACTGCGCGCCAGCGAGAGTATCATCGCCACCAAAGGCGGCTTGATGCACGCCCCCGGCGGCGAGGCCTATTATGCCGCACTCTGGTGCAACGACCAGTGCGAATACGTGAACCCGTTTTTCCCGTTTA
>CACYEB010000244.1 GCA_902773305.1 uncultured Bacteroidia bacterium | reverse complement strand
GGAGAGGTGGTAGAGTGGTCGATTACGGCAGTCTTGAAAACTGTTGAACGGCAACGTTCCGGGGGTTCGAATCCCTCCCTCTCCGCGCTACGCAAAGCAAATAGGGGCGCCGTACGAATGTGCGGCGTTTTTTTGTGAGCAGGGGCGCCGTCGAGAGCTTGCTCTCGGAGACTGAGGGAATGCGCAGGACGCGTCAGCGTCCGAGCACAATCCCGAGCTTGCGAGGGAAAAAACCCATATTATTTCCTTACCTTTGCCGTCGTTATGTGGTGGCTGTTGGCATTCGGCTCGGCTGTCCTGCTGGGCGGCTATGATTCCTTCAAGAAGTTTTCCCTGAAGGACAATGCGGTTTTCCCCGTCCTGCTGTTGAACACTCTGTTCAGCACGCTGATTTTCTCTCCCTGGCTTTTCAGCACGGGTTTCGGCGACTGGCATACCCAGCTATACATCCTGGGCAAGAGCGCCATTGTGCTCTCTTCTTGGATGGCGGGCTATGTGGCCATGAAGCATCTGCCGCTCACCATTGTCGGATCAATAAACGCCACCCGCCCCGTGCTGGTGCTGCTGGGTGCGATATTCATCTTCAATGAAAGGCTGAATACACTCCAGTGGGCAGGTGTCCTGCTGGCAATTGTCGCCTATGCCCTGATGCGCTTCCGCGGCGCCAAGGAAGGATTCGGGAAGGGGAACAAGTGGATGCTGTTCCTGATTCTGGCGATTATACTGGGTGCGGCCAGCGGCCTTTACGACAAGTATCTGATGTCACCCGATTATCTCGGTATTGACAGGATGCAGGTGCTTAGCTGGTACTCACTCTATCAGGCGATTATGATGATGCTGCTGGTGGCCTTCCTGTGGTGGCCCAACCGCTCCCGCACCACACCCTTCAAGTGGCGCTGGTCCATCCCGTTTATAAGTATCTTCCTGTGCGGCGCGGACTTTCTCTATATGCGGGCACTCTCGCAGCCAGATGCACTTATCGCCGTGGTGTCTATGATCCGCCGCGGCAGCGTGCTGGTAAGTTTCGCCATCGGCGCATTTATCCTCAAGGAAAAGAACATCAAGAGAAAGGCCCTGGACCTTGCCCTGCTGTTTATCAGTATGATTTTGCTCTACCTGGGTTCCAGATAAAATCGGGTTTTTATATCTTTGTGCCAACCCAATCGTCTATGGCTATGAGATATGCAGTTATCGGAGCGGGAGCCGTCGGTGGCTATTTTGGCGGCCGGCTGGCCAATTCCGGCAGGGATGTCTGCTTCCTGCTGCACTCCGACTATGATTTCGTGCGCACGAATGGCCTGAGGGTGGATTCCTGCCGCGGCGATTTCCTGCTCAATCCGGTGCAGGCATATCGCGAAGCGGCTGCCCTGCCGCAGTGCGACGTGGTGCTGGTGGGCTTGAAGACAGTCAATAATCATCTCCTTCCCGATATGCTGCGCAATGTCGCCGGCCCCGAAACGTTGGTGGTCCTCATCCAGAACGGCATCGGTATGGAAGATGACCTGCAAAAGGCGATGCCCGGAGTTCAGATTGCGGCCGCAACGGCGTTCATCTGCTCTTCCAAGTTCGGCCCGGGCCATATCTGTCATATGGACTACGGCAGCCTTACAATAGCCAACTATTCCTGCCGCGACACAGCCAAGCTGGATGCTCTGGTCACTGACCTCAAAGACTCCGGAGTGGAAACTTATACTGCCGATTATCTCCTGGCCCGCTGGCGCAAAGCGGTGTGGAACATGCCCTTCAACGGGATGACAGTTGCTCTGAACGCATCCACCGCAGAACTGCTGGCGAATCCCTCTACCCGGGAACTTATCCGCGAGCAGATGCTGGAGGTGATAGGTGCCGCCGCTGCCTGCGGAGTCAAAGGCCTGGAGCCCTCCTTTGCAGAAAAGCAGCTGGCTACCACCGACAGGATGACTCCATACAAGCCTTCTATGAAGCTGGACTATGACAACGGCCGCCCTATGGAGATAGACTATCTCTATTCGCGTCCGATTGCCATTGCTGCCGCCGCCGGCTTTGAAATGACGCGGCTGAAAATGCTGGAGGCCCAG
>CACYEB010000243.1 GCA_902773305.1 uncultured Bacteroidia bacterium | reverse complement strand
TCAGATAGTGTTCTGCAGGAATAGTCTCTGAAATTGAATACTTGGCGTGAGTCCACGCGGGAATGTCTTCGGTGCTCATCCAATAATAAGAGGGATCGCTGAGGTCAACTGACTCCGCAACTGTCTGGGTATGGTCGATGCCACCGAATATGGCGATGACTATTTGCGAATAAGGAGGTATCTCTACGGGGTTTTTGAACCATATCAGACCACCATAAGAAGGTATCCAGTCTTCATTCTCAAATAAGAGCTTGCCATCAACGATATACTTGTTGGTGCCGTTGCTCACGTAAGGGGCTAGGAAACCGAAAATAATGTCAGATGCGTCTGCTGCCAGATCGGAGTTGTTGTACAGGATAACGTAGGCATCGTTGCTATAAGACTTATCGGCGCCTGCAGCGCTGTTCGGGCACCCGGTACTGTAGAGCTCTTTGATTATAATCTGCTGGCTGACAACCTTGTTGAGGTCAATCTTGAAGGTTGTGGAACCCTCTGCCACGCTTATGTTGGTGTTGGAGCCGTTGTAGGCGATGCGCTGGCCGTCTTCGGCCGTCTTGTAGGTGGCAGAAGCGGTATAAGTACCTGCAGGAACCTTGAAAGTCGCAGCTCCGTCGAGATTTGTAGTGCCGTCGTAAGTTGCCATACCGGAATCATCGACCAGGGCGACGCTGATACCTCCAACTGTAAGGTTGGCACCATCGGATACGAGCTGGACGCTGATGTCATACAGTGTCACAGGCGGTTCGGGACCGGGACCGGGGTCAGGACCAGGATCGGGAGTAGGACGTTCACAGGCAGCCACCATCATTGCCAGGGCGGCTACTGCCAGAAGTAGGAATTTCTTTTTCATAATAAAAAATATTGATTGGTTTAATTGAATTTGAGTCTGAGTGTGAGCCCGTAGTAGAAACGGGGAATAAATGATGTTACGGAGCTGTAGTTGCCTGTCTTTGAAGAGTAAACCTGCCCCATATTGTTAAAGAAGTTGTTGGCGTAAAATGATATTGACGCTATGTCACCGATTTCTTTGGTCACGCTGAGGTTGGCGCTGAAATAAGGTGAAATATAATCTTTCAGGAAGGTGTAGTTATATGTGGTGCCGGAGACAATCAGCTTGGTCATATCGGCATACTTCTGCGGGTCCTCTTCGCGGGCTTTGAGCAGGTCTTCGAGAAAAGGACGTTTGGTCGGGTCGTCGAAAGATGAGTATGTATCCGGGAAAAAGACTGTATAGCACTCACCGTCGTAGATAGAGGCATCGGGCAGGTAAGACAACAGGTCGGTCTTGTCGGCAAGGACGTAGCTGCGGGGCGAACCGTCCAGCCTCTCGCTCAGCGAACGCGAGTAGTTGAGCAGGGCGCTCTCCAGCTTCAGCGATATTATCATCCTTACCCTTGGGATATTGGTGGTAATGGTCAGGTTGGTCTTGACGGATTTGCTGATCTTTCCGTTAGATGCGGTGTTGTCGCCGTAATAATATCCTACATACTTATAGAGTGAACCGTCATAAGAGGCAGAGGCAGATGGGTAATAGGGAGTCTCGTCTATGAAAAGATTCTTGTACCGGTAGTAAGAGCCGTCGAGGCGAATGGTGGTGTTGAGTGCCTTGATGCGGGCAAAGTCCACTATCCACTCCAGCCCCAAACGGGTGATGGGGTTAATCTCGTTCTCTTCTGTATAAGCACTTATGAAACGGTTGCGCACGATGCCTTCTGCCGTTATGGGAGAATGGGCTCCTGTGACATCGGATACGATAATGGAGCCGTCAGCGGGATTTACGCTGTAGACCCTGTCCGTGGCAGGTATTGGAAGACCTTGTACTGCACTCACCAGCGTCTCTTTATAGCTAAGTTTCTCATAGAAAGACTCTGTGGAGAATATGTGTAGCGTCTTGTTGTAATAGCCTGCAAGAGAGATTCTTGTGCCCCCAAGGTTGATGTCCATTCCGACCTCTGCCTGCTGGTTGCGCTGCCATATCAGAGCGGGGTTATACTCGATAGTGCGGGGAATCACATAGTAGGCCCGGTTTACATTGTTATATGCATCGGCCGTAGAGGTGAACACGTTTATGTCCATATAGGAGGGAGTCGGGTAAAGCACCGAGAATGACGGCTGCTTTACGGCCACGCCCCAGCTTGCCCTCAGGGAAAACTCTTTGAAGAAATTGTGGCGCCTGGTGGCGGGAGTGAAAAGCGTGTACTTTGCGTTGAAGCGGGGAGATAAGCTCGAAGTGGCGCCGTAGGCAGAAGACGGGATGATGGTGTTGTCCCATCTGAGACCAGCAATCAGATTCAGGCGGGAGTCGCCGCCCGTGTGCAACATAAAATTATCTTCTATATATGCGGCTACGTTGTGCATGGCGGGGACATCGCAGAAGCGCCACTGCCTGAAGGTCGGCGCGGTGGCCATTTCTTCGGTATAGGGGCCGATGCCAAAGTTTTTGTCCACAGCCCATTCTGCACCATATTTAACCTTGTTGTTGGCGATGCTTCCGTTAATAGCCCAGTTGGCCTTGACGGAGACCTTCGCGTCAAAGGGCTTGTCGTCTACGCAAAGCACATTGAATCTTACGCCCGGGTCGATTCTTACCGCCCCGTTGCTGCCTTCCGGCGAGTATGGCTCGGCCATAATGTAGCCTCTCTCGGTGGAGTGCAGCGATGTCGTGCTCACCGCAGAGTGGTAAGAGGTGTTTTCGCGCTGCAGTTTGTCTCCATATACCGCAGAGGCCTTGATTTCAAGGTTGGTGATCCACGGCCTGGAGAGCAGCCAGTTGGCCTCGATATTGCCGCGGATGCTGTTGTCGCGCTGCTTTAGGAAGGTCCCGGCCTGTTTGTCGGGGTCGGCTTTGTTGTCCAGCCCGCCGAGATTGCCGGTGACGCCGGCAGAAATGCGCAGGGGGAAACGCGCGTGGCGGCCGGAAGCGTAGGTGTTGCTCCACAGCAGGGAAATCTGCTTACGGTCGTAGGATGTATAGGGCGACATCGGTTCCGAAATCGACCGGGTGTATTCCAGGGACCCGTTGATCACGCCGCGGGAGTTGCCGTCCTTCGAGTGGCCCAGGGAGAAGCCCTTGCTGGCAGATACCTG
>CACYEB010000242.1 GCA_902773305.1 uncultured Bacteroidia bacterium | reverse complement strand
CGGCTTCAAGGAGCTGGAGGGTATCCACAGCCGTACCGACTTTGACCTGGGCAACCACCAGCGTATGAGCGGCCGCAAGATGCAGTACTTTGATCCCGAGACCAACGAGAGCTATGTACCCTATGTCATAGAGACCTCTATCGGCGTGGACCGTACCGTGCTGGCCGTTCTCTCCAGTGCATATCACGAAGAGGAACTCGAAGGCGGCGAGAAGCGCGTAGTTCTTTCCCTGCCGCCGGCTCTGGCTCCCGTCAAGGCAGCCATCCTGCCACTGGTCAAAAAAGACGGTCTGCCCGAAAAGGCCCGCGAGATTCTGCACAGCCTCCGCGTGGATTATAATTGCCAGTACGACGAGAAAGACTCCATCGGCCGCCGTTACCGCCGTCAGGATGCCATCGGCACTCCCATCTGCGTCACTGTCGATCACGATACCCTCACCGATAATACGGTGACCGTCCGCTACCGCGACACAATGACCCAGGACCGCGTTCCGGTAGAGAACCTGCACAAGATCATCGCCGACCAGGTGAACATCAACAACCTGCTGCGCAAGAACATCGAGTAGGGTTTCCGGCTGATATCTGCCCGAGCGATACAACGCAGAAAAAGCTTCGCGTAGGGAACAGGGGTTCTATGTTCTCCCTGGCCCGGAGCGAAGCTTTTTCGTAGCTAAGCGAGGGTCTGCCGGAGTTACTTCTTGGCGATGTTGGTGCGCATATCGGTATCGGCCTGGATGTTCTGGAACTTGTAATAGTCCATAATGCCCAGATTTCCCTTGCGGAAAGCTTCTGCCATTGCCAGGGGAACTTCCGCCTCGGCCTCGATCACCTTGGCGCGTGCTTCCTGGGCCTTGGCTTTCATCTCCTGTTCCTGTGCTACGGCCATAGCGCGGCGTTCCTCGGCGCGGGCCTGTGCGATATTCTTGTCGGCATTTGCCTGGTCCATCTGCAGCACGGCGCCGATGTTCTTTCCGACATCCACGTCGGCGATATCGATGGAGAGGATTTCAAATGCAGTACCGGCGTCCAGGCCCTTGCTGAGCACCACCTTGGAGATGCTGTCGGGGTTCTCCAGCACTTCTTTGTGAGAAGCGGCGCTGCCGATGCTGGAGACAATACCTTCACCCACGCGGGCGAGCACGGTCTCTTCCCCCGCACCGCCGACCAACTGGTGGATGTTGGTGCGCACGGTCACGCGGGCGGTGGCTATCAGCTGGATACCGTCCTTGGCAACGGCCGATACCGGCGGGGTGGTGATGACCTTGGGGTTAACGGACATCTGCACGGCTTCGAACACGTCGCGGCCGGCCAGGTCGATGGCGGCCGCCTTCTTGAAGTCGAGGGCGATGTTGGCCTTGTCTGCAGAAATGAGGGCGTTGACCACGCGGCCCACGTGTCCCTTGGCCAGATAGTGTGCCTCAAGCTCGTTGGCGTTGAGTTTAAGACCGGCCTTTGTGCCGGCAATCATAGCCTGGACGATGATTCCCGGAGGAACCTTGCGCCAGCGCATCAGGATAAGTTGGATAAGTGAAACCCGGGCGCCGGAAATGAGCGCCTGGAACCACAGTGTCACAGGGAACAGCCACAGCAAGAGCAGCAGCAGGACGAATCCTATTCCAATCCAAACGAAAGTCATAATGGTCATAATCGGTTATAATTTTTTTACGAATATTTTCTCTTCTTCAACGGCGCACACCTCGACATCCTTCCCGGGATCCACAAAGCCCTCGGTCGAGTTGACCTCCGCCTTTGTGCCGTCTTCAAACCGGACCATCCCCATGGGGGCAAGGCGGGTGACGGTGACCGCTTTCTTGCCGACGGTTATTCCTTTCTGGCTTGAGTTGACGTCAACCTTGGAATCGATTTTGGTGTTGAGCGTTGCTTTTTTCCACGTGGAAGAACGCAAGACAAGCACCAGCAGGACGGTGGCGAGCAGGATACACACAACCACAGTCAGGATACCGACGGTGGTACCTATCCGGGTGAAAGCCAGCCAGCAGGCAGCGGCCAGAGAGGCCAGCCCCAGTATGCCGGTAACGGCAAAGCCGGGAATGAGAAGGGTCTCCACGAGCAGGAGGATCAGACCCACGATAATCAAAATGATGACAGGTCCCATATCTTATTGTTTAATTGGTTCTATCATAATGCCTTCGGCTCCGGCGGCAACTGCCGCGGTGCGTATTTTGTCCGCAGCCGCACGGTCGAGCGGGGCAATGAAATAAACGACGCCGCCACCTTCGTTGGCGCGGGCGATGTCGGCGGTGCTGACTTTGCGGATCGCATCAAGCACCTCTGCCGGGATTCCGGATGGATACTCCCGGAACACCAGACGGAACTTCTGGTTGTCCTTTTGTCTTGCCTCCAGGGCGCGGGCGTTTTTCACGTTGATCGACACCCCGTCGTTGAAGGCGACGATGGCGGCCGAAGGAAAGCCCTTCTTCTTGACGGTAGTAAGCGCCTTGCCCGCCTCGGCCCAGCTGTTGAACAACCCCACGGTATAGACATATTTTCCGCCGATCTTCTTGGAGAAAGCGGGGCTGAGTCCCTTAAGGCGGTCTGCGGTGAGCTTGTTGGAGGTGGCTGCCAGCTGTATCTGATATACCAATCCTTCAGGAAGGTGAAAATCCTCTATAAGCACGGACTCTTCCAAAACCTTGAAAGACATATCCACTTCGACTTCGGGTTTTGCAAAATCAAAGTCGGGCATCTGTCCCAAGGTGCGCTGGATGAATGCGTACTGTTCCTGTCCGGGGCTGTTTCCCGCCTCCATGGCAGACTCTTCCAGTGCTGCCTGCTCTATCTCTTCGGGGTTGATGTCGGTGCCGCGCAGCAAGAAGTCCATCTCCACGGCCTGCAATTCAGAGGATATATCGCCCAGGCGTCCCTGGAGGGTGAATATCTCCCCCTCGGCCTGGGTTATGGCCCGTTCGAACGATTTGCGTTCCTCCCCGTCGCTGTCGCCGTACAGGACGCGCGTAGCGGCAAGGGAAGACTGCAGGTCCTTCAGCGAGTCCTTGACTGCGGAATACCTGCCCACCAGGGCGAAATACTTGGCAAAGGCATCGTCGCCGTACATCGTGTGGGAGAACTTGCTCTTGTCTATGTCAAGCGAGATGTTGGGCCGCGGCCGCAGTGCCGCCAGCCGGCGCGCTTCCTCAACCGATTCCACTGCGGTCTTGACGGGCTTTGGGTCGTATTTGAGAAGGTAGATCACCATACTGTCGGCATCGCAGGCACGGTTTGATGCGAACAGCGAAAAGTTACCGTCCGGCGTATTGCAGAACAACAGGTCGTCGTAGGGTGAGGAATACGGGAATCCGATGTTTTCGGCCACGCCCCACTTCCCTTCAGCCTCGTCCCAATCGCTCACGAAGATGTCGTAGCCGCCCATTCCGTAAAGACCCTTCGAAGAGAAATACACCCGCTTGCCGTCTTCGCTGAGCACCGGATATATCTCGTCTTCGGCCGAGTTGATACCCTCCCCCATATCGGTGAGCGGGCCCCATTTGTCGTTATCGATACGGGTGGAATAGTTGAGGTCGTAGGTTCCGAACTTGCCGCGGGTGGGGATGATGACCTTTTCCATATCGTCGTTATAGAGGAAGACCTCGCCGTCGGACCCCTTTCTCCACGATTTGTCCGGGAAATGGCTGTAATACAAAAAGAAGCGGTTGCGCGGAACAGTTATGGTCGACAGCACCTGCGGCCGGCAGGCATACTGCAGCATGCTGAGGCCGTTTTCACACCAGGTAATCTTTTCCATCAGCACCATCCTCTCGGTGGAGTCCTGTGTCCGCTCGAGGGCGCGGGTATATTCGTTCCTGGCCGTCTCGAAATTGTAACTGCCCAGGGCCTTGTCTCCGTTGCCGACCAGCGAACGGGCACCCTGGGCCGCCGCCGGCAGCGACAGGGCCGCCAGGACCACCAGCGTCAATATCGTATATAAGCGTTTCATCTCATTTACCCATCAAAGTAAAAACAAAAATACGAAATACTTCACATATTGAGAAAAAATACTAATTTTGCAAACTATTTTTCGTGAATTATCAGAATATTCAAATAAGCAATAATTATGCAAAGTAAAGGAGCCATTCGTTTAGTGGCAATTCTCATCGCCCTGGCCTGCGCATTCCAGCTCTCGTTTACGCTGGTGACCGCACTCCAGGAGCGCAAGGCAGCTGCTTACGCGCAGAAGGCCGTGGCGGCAGAGCAGCTCAAACCCGCATTCAACGCAGTGTCAGAACTTGACAGGGCGTTTTATCTCGATTCGGTAAGCAATGCGGCAAACAACAGATACCTGGACTCCATAGCAAGCGAGAAAGTTTATCTCGGCTATACATACAAGGATGTCAAGGAAAAAGAGATCAACCTCGGTCTGGACCTCAAGGGCGGTATGAACGTTATGCTGCAGTTGGACCTGGCCGACCTGGTGCGCAACTGTGCACGGGAGAAAACCACAGAGGAGTTCAACAAGGCCCTCCAGCTGGCACGTGAGCGCGCAGAGGAGACACACACCGACTTCATCTCGCTCTTTGCAGACGCCTGGAAAGAGGTGGCCGGTGAACAGCGCCTCTCTTTTGACATCGACCTGGACAAGTTCAGCAACGATGTCGACAACAAGTCCAGGATCACCAACGAGCAGATTATAGATCTTCTCCGCAAGGAGGCAGAGAGCGCGATCAACAACTCTTATACTGTTGTCGAGCGCCGTGTGAACCAGTTCGGTGTCGCACAGCCCAATATCCAGAAAATTGCCCGCACCGGCCGAATTTTGGTGGAGCTTCCCGGTGTAAAGGAACCCGAACGCGTGCG
>CACYEB010000241.1 GCA_902773305.1 uncultured Bacteroidia bacterium | reverse complement strand
TAACAGGTCAAATATGGCTTATGCCTATTTGATAACAGGACGCAGCGAAAGCTGGGCCGGTTCAGGAAGCGGAGCCTATGGAGGTGGCAATATTATCAGTCACGGTATGGGCGTTCGCTGCATCGCAGAATAATCTTGATACACATCTATACAACAAACCCCGAAAGATTTTCTTTCGGGGTTTGTTGTATTAAAGCGCCTGGATTTCATCTAGAGTGAGCCTGTCACCTCTGCTATGATTTCGGCGGCTCCCTCTTCGCTTACTGTTTTATTGATTGACGACTGTCCGGTAGCAGAGCAGGGCGGCATCGTCGTCGGGGAGGCACTCCAGACTGTAGAAGGGGAGGGCGGCGCATATTCCCTCCATCGTACGGTGCCAGCCGTCGGCAAGGGATTTTATGGGCCGGAAAGCGGAGGCGGCCTCCATCAGGAAAATATATGACTGGACTACAGGCAGCCTGGTAATCTTGTTGTACGGCGCCTGCTTCAGGTGGACGAGTGCGCCGGCCAGGGCGTCCTTGGATTTGTAACACGGTGTCTTGCCGCTCCAGGGGCTGCCATAGACCCGTACTGTTCCGTCGGGAAGCAGCCTCAGGATGGGGTTGTCGTCGTTCAGAAGTTCGGTGCCGGGGATGTTGCGCAGCCAGAGCCGGCTGTGGGTGCTCTTGCCGGTGCCGCTCTTGCCCAGGAAAAGGTAGCCGCGGCCATCTTTTGTAATGACGGAAGAGTGCATCTCAAGAGCCCCCTTGCAGGCCGTGGAGAATGCAAAGAGCAGCATCAGCGACGAGTTGACAGCATAGAGGTCGTCGTTCCCGAGCAGCACCAGTCGTGCCGACTTGAATCCGGGATCTGCAATCAATCTGCCGGCAACCGGCTTTGTGGGCAGCTGCTGCATTTCGAACAGGTAGCCGCCATCGCTGACGGTATAGAGGGAGATGACAGAAGAGCGGGGTCCTTCTTGGCTGCGGTATATCAAGTCACTGCCGTACTGAGGAAGGCTTTCCACTATCTTAAGCGTGAAGAGGCTTTCGCTGCCCGGCTCCGGCACGAAGAACGGCTGCAGATTGACCGCATCGAACGGCAAATCTTCTACGGTAAAGAAGAAATCCGCCACGCGGTATGTCTTGGTGCTGCTTTCCATATCACTGTTGAATAAAATCTACTCGGTCTTGACAGGAGATATTATTGCCAGCAGCAGATAAACGCAGAAGAGAAGCAGGGTGAAAAGGGCAAGGTAGCCGACGGGACGGATGCCGCGGGGGGCGACAAGGGCGATGCCGGCAACCAGGGCGAGGGCGCCGCCTGCGAGCAGCCAGTGGCGGATGTCCAATTTCCCTTTGAGGGAGAACATCCGTATGCGGCATACCAGCAATATGCAGAGCACGGCAGCCAGGACCGGTATGAACCAGGTGGTCTTGAGCAGGGCAAGGATGACGCTGGGGGCCGATGCCACGGCGCAGGTGTGTCCGTAGGCCACTGCAGAGGCCGTTATCATTGCGCTGGCAGGTGTGGCCAGGCCTGTGAAGTAACTCTTGCCGCCGCTCTCGATGTTGAAACGGGCCAGACGGATGGCAGAGAATGCCACCAGCAGCAGGGGTACGAAGGCGAGGGGAGTAGCCGCCCCTTCGCAGTTGATTTTGAAGTACCAAGAAAACAGCATCAGCGCCGGTGCCAGACCGAAGGTGACAAGGTCGCTGAGCGAATCCAGTTCCCTGCCCATCGGCGAGGATACACCCAGTGCCCGGGCAAGGGCGCCGTCGCAAAGGTCAAAAATCCCTCCGGCCAGTATTAAGCAGTATGCCTGATAAAAATATCCCCAGAGGGCCAGTATCGAGGCGCAAACCCCCGACATCAGGTTCAGACAAGTTACCAGGCTTGGAAGGAATTTCTTCATAACGGTTTATTTTATACCCATTTTACTACGGATCTCCTTGGGAATGGCGTTTTTGTGGACCAAAATGTTCAGGGTCTTGTAGCGGACGAACGAGTCGGAGGCATACCAGATGCCGTTGTATTTGCCCGTTTCTCCCCAGGAGTTCTTCACCATATAGAATTTATTGCCGTTCTGGTCTTTGGCGATGCCGTATATGTGCATTCCGTGGTCGTCGGTGGTGGTTTTGTTGTCGTAGCCTTCCTGACGCATTTCTTGGGTTACGGTCATCTCGGGGGCTTCGTCGCGCATCCTGGCCAGTTGCTTTGCCTTTTCTTCGGGATCGACGCCTACCCAGCGCACCTGGTCGCTGCCGGCTTCTTCAACGGCAGAGAGGTCGGGGTTCAGTGCCAGGCCGCTGCGGGTGAAGCCCTGCTCGCTGACATCGGTGCCCCAGGCAACGGTGTAACCCTTTTCAATGGCGTTGTCTATGATCTGCATCATTTCTTCCATCGGGATGTTGTAGCTCAAATCCCAACGCCAGTTGTCCTCTACCTCCAGTGCAAACTGGGTGTAGAACGGGTGGTGGGTAAAGGAGGTGATGGAGACGTAGTCTTCAGGCTTCAGGCCCAGAGAGGCAGCGTAGCTCTTGGGAGTGTATTTTTTGCCGTTATATTCGAATACCTCGGGGCAGGGGCCCAGATATGCGTCCAGAATGCCCTGCAGAGCCCGTTTCCAGGCGGTTGAGAGTTTCTTGTTGGGGTTCTTGACGACCGCGTCCAGAAAGCCTTTCATACCGTTGCACAGCTCGCTGTGGCGGTTGAGCTTCTCGCCGTAGTTGAGGCCTTCCATCACTTGCTGGGGCACGATGCCGTAGTCCTGCCAGACGTGGAACACATCTTCTGCAGAGCTGCCCTGCGCAAAGTTGAGTTTGCCGTCCAGACGGACAAACTTCTCTGCCTTGTCGGCATAGGCCTTGCTCACCACGAACATCTCGGCCAGGTCGGTCTCGGGACCGCCCATACGCATAATCTCGGACTCTATGAATGAGATGGAGGAGTAGCACCAGCAGGTGCCGCTGCTGGCCTGGTTCTTGACGGGGGTGACAGGGTTTTCCTTGACTACCGTAAAGGTGTATTCTTTCTGTGCAGGTTGCTGGGTCTGTGCGTTCAGCAGGGTGGTGGATGCCAGTGCGAGGCAACCGAGGGTTGCGAATATATACTTCATATATACCTGTTTATATTATAATAATTTTTGCTGCATCATCAGTCTCAAAAGATTGAGGGCGTTGGAGGCGAAGCGCTGCATATTCACTTCGCGGCTGGCCGAAGCGCTCTTGACCAGACGCGACACCACCTCCGTCTCTCCGGTGAAGGGGTTGCGGTGGGCGGCCGCAGTCCAGCAGATCCCCACCGGCTTCAGGTCGCTTCCGCCGCCGGGGCCGGCGATGCCGGTGGTGGCGACGCTCCAGTCGCTGTCAAGCAATATGGCCACGCCGCGCGCCATTGCCTCGGCGCATTCGCGGCTCACGGCTCCATATTTCTCCAGAATCTCCTCCGGAACGTTCAAAAGGTTGGTCTTGACCTCGTTGGCATAGCTGGTGACGCTCCCCTTGTAATATACGCTGCTGCCGGGCACGCTTGTGATAAGGTTGGATACCAGGCCGCCGGTGCAGGATTCGGCGACCGCGATGGTCTCCTGGCAGGTCGCCTCGGGGGGAGACTGGAGCAAACGGGGAATCACCGATTGAAGGGTGTCGTTTCCTTCGCCGTATATATAATTGCCAAGGATGTCGTAGAGTTTTGCCACGGCGACGTCCATAGCCTCTTTCCGGCCTGAAACGCCCGCTCCGTAGCAGGAGAGGCGCAGCCGTACGCCATAAATGGAGTTGGGAAGATATGCCAGGTGGAGCCAGTCGGGGAGGGCCTCCTCCCAGCCGGCTATGTTGTTGGCCAGCACGCTCTCTGCCAGCCCGAATGTGCATATTGTGCGGTGCAGGATCTCTTCTGAGGGAAACTGTGCCCTGATGGCCTCCAGGATATCGTCCAGGGCCCCGACGGCTTCGTAGGGAACGCCGGGAAGGGAATACAGCAGCGCCTTGTGGCCGTATCGGCTTTCGTCAAACACAAACTCCATAACAGGTGCGGTTCCCAGGCGGTTGACGATGACATTCGCGGTGTCGGGAACGTCGGCCTGGGCGCGGTTGACCTCCAGCATCTCTATGCCGCGGCGCTGCAGGATGCTTTCGATGACCTCCATCTGCGCTTCGCTGCGGCGGTAAGACTTGGCGCCGCTCAAGGTTGCCAGGGCAGCTTTGGTGATGTCGTCTTTGGTGGGTCCGAGGCCCCCGGTGACCATCACTATGTCGTTGCTTTCCAGCAGGGAACCCAGATGGCGGATGATAGTGTCCCGGTCGTCTCCTATAGAAGATATACCGCCGACCCTGACACCTATACCGTTGAGTGCGCGGGCAATGTGCGAGGAGTTGGTATCTACTATCTGCCCTATCAGGATCTCGTCGCCGATGGCGCAAATCGCTGCCGTTTTCATTTCTTCATCCGCTTTTTAAGGTGTTTGACTATACGTTTTGCAAACGCAGGCCCCTCGTAAATAAATCCGGTATAGACCTCTATCAAAGAGGCGCCGGCGTCCATCATACGGCTGGCCTGGTCGGGGGTCATAATGCCGCCCGAGGCGATGATGGGGAGAAGTCCGTTGCTCTTGGCGTGGATATATCTGACCGTCTCAAGCGATTTCTCGAACAACGGGGCACCGCTCAGCCCGCCCTCTCCGATGGCGGTGACTGTTTTCTCTGCAGTGACAAGGTTGCTGCGGCTGCGGGTGGTGTTGGTGGCCACAATGCCGTCCAGCCCGTTGATAAGGGCAAGATGTATGATTACATCCAGCTGGTCGCGGCTCATATCGGGTGATACCTTGAGCAGAACCGGGCGGGCCGTTTCGTTGTAGCGGATCACCTCCTTTACGCTGTCAAGCACCTGCTGCAGCATATTGTCGCCCTGAAGGCGGTCCAGATCCCTGACATTGGGGCAGGAGACGTTCAGCACAAAGAAATCGACAAAGTCGTAAAGCAGTGCAATACTGCGTGCATAGTCTTTGCCGGCCTCTTCGTTTGGAGTATCAGTGTTTTTGGATATGTTGGCACCTATAATAATTTTAGGGTGTTCCTGCTTGAGCGTCTGCAGTGCGCTGCGCACGCCGCGGTTGTTGATTCCCATACGGTTTATCAGGGCGCGGTCTTTGGGCAGGCGCCAGAGGCGGGGAGTGGGGTTGCCATCCTGCGGCAGAGGAGTCAGGGAACCTATCTCCATAAAGCCGAAGCCCAGGTTGGCCAGGTCGTTGTAATACTCGCCGTTCTTGTCAAGACCGGCTGCAAGTCCCACGGGATTGGGAAACTTGATGCCGAAGAGTTCTTTTTCGAGCAGTTTGGAGCGGCGGCGGAACATCAGACGTATCAGAAACCGGCAGCCTGGGATGTACCTGGCCACCTTGAGCGCTCCCAGGACTATCTTGTGGGCCTGTTCGGGCGGAAATAAAAACAGCAGGGGTCTGATGAGAAGCTTGTACATATCAATACAAATGTAGTAAAAGTTTCTCTTCTTGTCAGACTATCTGATTTCGAAAGTGCCGTCGGTATATAAAATGGTGATCTGGGCGATGCGTTTTTCTGCAGAGGTGGTCACCTTAGGGGCTTTTATGCGATTCTCAGGGATTTCCCTGGGGGCTGCAGGGGGGTGTGGAGCTGTCACTACGGGCTGCGATGTCTGGGCAAAAAGCTCTGGTTCTGTGTTTGTTGCAGTGTTTTCTTCAAGCGGAGCTTCAGCTTCTTCGGGGGTGGGTGGAGGTGTAACGGGAGCGGCATCCGTCTCTGTCCGCGGGCTGGTTTCTCCCTGCCCCATATCCCGGTAGGCTTTCCCGGTGCCCATTATCAGCCAGTCAGGATTCAGTTTGGGGTAGGCGACCAGCATCTTGTTGATGAATTCGAAACTGGGTTTGTTGCGACCCGACAGCAAGTGACTGACTCCCGATCGCTGGACGCCCAGTTTGTCGGCGAATTGACTGGGGGAGAGACCCTCCATTGCAAGGAAAAGTTTAAGTCGTTCTTCCATAAAAATCCTGTAAACTATCTTTTACAAATGTAGTAACATTCGTTTACAATTACAAGTCAAACTTGTAAATCACAAATGTAAATTACACTTGTCTCATATATTGGAATCTGGAATTAAAATGAGAACAATCGTGTATAGTTGATGTTTTAAATGCGATAATTTTTATAAATAACTGGGTTTAAATAGGATAACATTTTGTATAGTGTCGAATTGTGTCACTAAGTGGTTCATTTCTTCCATTTGTTACAACTTTGATGCATCATTACTTCTTTTGATAAATTAGATAAATTTTATAAGTAGCTGGGAATAAGCTATGTAGTCACATCAATTAATATTCATAACTTTTTGTTATGGAACATTTTTACATCATTGTCG
>CACYEB010000240.1 GCA_902773305.1 uncultured Bacteroidia bacterium | reverse complement strand
GTGGTTCTCCTGGTGGGCGATTCTGCTCTATCTTTTGCTGTTCTCCCTCCTGGCCTGGCTCCTGCTTCGCTCGGCAATGAACGCCCGTCTGGCACAACAGCGGGCAGAACTGGAGCGCAGCGAAAAGGAGCGCGAGAGGGAGATGTCCAACATGAAGACGGTCTTCTTCACCAACATATCCCACGAACTGCGCACCCCGCTTACCCTGATTACCGCTCCGCTGGAAAAACTGCTGGCCAAACCGGGACAGGACGAGAACACCACCAGCCTGCTGGAGGGCATCCACCGCAACTCATCCAGAATGCTGATGCTCATAAACCAACTGATGGATTTCTCAAAGATAGAGAACGGCGTATACTCGCTTGGGGTGAAATATGCCGACATCATCCCGATTCTCCACGAGACCTTCTCGTCGTTCTCGTTCGTCGCAGAGAAAAAGGGCATCAGCCTCTCCTTCGCGCCGCACCGTCCTTCCGAATACATGTGGGTCGATGAGGACAAGATTGTCAAGATTCTGGACAACCTGCTCTCCAACGCCTTGAAGCACACCCCTTCCGGCGGAATTGTAGAAGTCAGGACCGAGGTAATGAAAGACTCCGGCTTGTATGGCCTAGACAATGACCGCTATCTGGAGATCTCCGTGCTGGACAGCGGGCGCGGCGTGCCCGAAGACAAGCTGGACGAACTGTTTGTCCGCTATCGCAAGATAGAGGGGCGCGACGGCCGGCGTCCTGACTACAGCGGGAACGGCATCGGCCTGCACTACACCAAAAACATGGTGGAGAAGCATCACGGCAAGATTACCGCCCGCCTCAGGCCTACCGGAGGCATGAATTTCTCGTTCGTGCTACCGCTCGACGATGTCTATGCTGACAATGAAAAAGTTCTGGGAGAGGCCGCCCCGCAAGCGGCAATAACGCCGAAGGTAGAGCCGCCTGTGGCCGCAAGCAGCGGTGAGCGCACCGTCTTGGTTGTAGAAGACAACGCCGAACTGCGCGACTTCCTGGTTGGCCTGCTGAAGGAACAATACCGCGTGATGGAAGCGGCCGACGGCACCCAGGCCTGGCAGATGCTGCAGGACAATCAACCGGAACTCGTAGTCAGCGACGTCATAATGCCCGGCCTGTCGGGCTACGAACTGTGCTCCAAGATAAAGGAGAGCCAGCGCCTGTGTCACATACTCGTGATCCTGCTCACCGCCAAGACTTCTCACGAAGAGCAGATCGAAGGTCTTGAAAGCGGCGCCGACGCATACATCTGCAAGCCGTTCCACGCCGATTTCCTGTTAAGGACTATCCAGAATCTGTTGCACACGAAAGATGTCCTCAAGCAGTACTTCACTCTTCCATCATACGCCTCGGGCGCCGTTTCGGATATGGCTTTGCCCGATACGGACAAAGCCTTCCTGGAGAAACTGACCTCAATAATGGAGGCGAACCTTGCCAACCCCGACCTCAACGTGGATCTGCTTGCACGGCAAATGGGCTACAGCCGCACCGCCTTCTATCTGAAGGTAAAGCGGCTCACGGGCGCTGCACCCAACGACATGGTACTCGGGTATCGCTTCAAGGCGGCGGCGGAAGCCATCCGCGGCACCAGGACCAGCCTCTCCGACATTGCGGAAAAGACCGGCTTCGGGTCATACTCCTACTTCTCCAAAGCCTTCAAGAAACACTTTGGAGTCAGTCCCAAGGAATACCGTACTCAAGATTGATTTACCACCCCAGCACCGATTCTTTGCTCAGGTAGTCCTGGGCTTCGGAGGCCGATAGGACTTTGCCGTAGGCATTGTGGGTGGTGATTTCCCTGCCGGAGAAATCCAGGCTGCGATACTCCCTCCAGCCGCTGGTGGCGGTGGGGGTTGCGGGATTGGGGGCGGGACTTGTGTACCAGCCGCCGGGTGCGATTGCCGGCGACATCGTGCAATTCACATACACTACATTGTCGAACACCTCGCCCTGTCCTGCACTGCGCGCCAGATATACGCTGCCGTCTGCTACCCCATCCTCTGCCCTCAGCGAGCAGTTCAGGAACACGAAGCCCTTGTCGGTCTCCTTCTGGACGCGGGCCTGGATGATGTACCCTGCGGCACGGGAGCGGATTTCGCAATTCTCGAACAGGCACACCTCCGGATAGCCCCAGATGTAGTCCACGTGGCCGCGGATGTAGCTGTTATACACCCAGACGCGGCCTTTGGTGAGGAAGGTATCCTGCCAGGAAATCAGCGAACTGTTGGTTATGGAAAGCCGATGGGTATTGTTGCCGGAGTTGAAATAGATGGTCTCCGCCTGCCCCTTCTGCTCTCCGAAAGAGTTCTCTATGGTGAGGTTGTCCAGCAGAAGGTTGTCGCAGTTCTCCACCAGGAACAGCCCGCGGCCGCCGGAGGTGCCGATCTTGGCTCCTATGGCGGGTTTGGAGTTTGATGCCCCGCCGGAGCCGTTCTCGTAGCCCTCGTTGTTGGGATAGACTATC
>CACYEB010000239.1 GCA_902773305.1 uncultured Bacteroidia bacterium | reverse complement strand
AGGCGTGCCAGGTACGTCCCTTCGCCCACGGCCTCGTCCAGAGGCAGTGGCCCGGGGAGCAGGATATCCGCGGGAATTGTACGTTCGCAGAGTTCGTCCAGCGAAGAGACTCCGAGCTTTTCCAGCATTTGCCCTGTCTGTAACCGACCGGGAGCGATGTGTCTGTCTGCAAAATTCATATGGTTATACTTTTCTTCCGTCAAATTCGAGTTTTATAAAGATGGCCAACATAACGCTGAAGGCCAGCAGCGCGCTGCCGCCGTAACTGAGGAACGGCAGCGGAATGCCTATGACGGGCATCAGGCCGATGGTCATACCGATGTTTATGACCACGTGCAGCGCAATGCACATAGCCACGCAGTAGCCGAAGATGCGGGTGTAGGCAAACTTGGCCTTGTCGGCCAGCACCACTATGCGCCCTATGATGGTCAGGTAAAGGGCCAGCACCAGCAAGGCCCCCACAAAGCCCCACTCCTCGCCGATGGTGCAGAATATGAAGTCGGTCTCCTGCTCGGGTACATAGCCCAGACTGGTCTGGGTGCCGTTCAGGAAGCCCTTGCCGAACATCCCTCCCGAGCCGATGGCTATTTTGGACTGATTCAGGTTGTAACCGATGCCCTTGGGGTCGTCCACCAGTCCCAGGAATACGTCGATACGGTTGCGCTGGTGGTCTTGGAGGACCTTGTTGTAGAAAAATTGCACCGAAAGCACGAACAGGATACCGCAAAGGAGCACTATGAATGCATTTCGTTCGAACTTCCTGCGGGCGAACCGGATGGTGAACCGCAATATGAAGAAGATTGACACCGCACCTGCGATGACGGCCACCCATATCTCTGCGGGGAATGGATTGACCGCTGCAACGGCATCTATCGCCAGCAGCTTCGGGAAAAAACCGAGAAGGACCATCGAAAGGGCGGTCACCAGCAACCCCAGCAGATACCGGTCTTCCTTGAAAAAATATATAAGCAGGAAAATGCCGATTCCCACCACCATCGCAACATAAGGAGATGTTATAATGGTGAGGATGAACTCCAGTACGATCAGAAAGCCGATGCTGATGATCCAGCCGGACATACCTTCGCGGTAGAGCACGATCAAAAAGCCGATGTAGACCAGCACGCTGCCGGTCTCTTTCTCAAGCAGGATCAGGGCCATCGGGAGCAACAACAGGGCAGCCACCTTCAGGATGTTGGACATATTCTTGAGGGTGAAGCCGTATTTGCTCATTACGGTAGAGAGCGCCAGCGCGGTGGCTATTTTGGAGAACTCGGCGGGCTGCAGTCGGAAACTGCCTATCTGTATCCAGCTCTGCGAACCGTGGCTGCTGATACCCAGCACAAGGGTGGCCATCAGCAGCAGTATCGCCCCTCCGTAGGCTATCCACGAAAAGCTCTGCCAGAACCCGGCAGGAATAACCCTGATGATAAAGAAGGCTGCGGTGACCGATATGCAGATCCAGATAAAGTGCATACCGTATTTCTGGCTGATGTCAAAAATAATGCTCCCTTCGGTGTGCAGCACGGAGTAGATATTAATCCACCCGAACAGAACGAGCACCAACCAGGACACTATCAGTGTCCAGTCCAGATTTCTGTATGAGTTCCTGCGGCCGTTCATCACTTCTTTCTCTTCTTTACAGGAACCTTGTTAAGGAGGTAACCGTTCTTGACACGCGTCTCAAGGTCTTTGCGAGTGCCGTCGGCGATTTCTCCGTTGAGATATTTCTCCACTATCAGCGAGGCGATGGGCGCAGCCCAGGTAGCACCGAAACCGCCGTTTTCTATGTAGGCGGCCACGGCTATTTTCGGGTTGTCGCGGGGGGCGAAGCAGATGAACACGGAGTGGTCGTCTCCGTGCGGATTCTGGGCGGTACCCGTCTTGCCGCACATATTCACTCCGGGGACCTGGGCCACGTGGGAGGTGCCCCCGTCGCCGTAAACCGACATATTCATACCTTCTACGATGAGGGGGAAATAAGTAGTGTCCACCATAGTGTAGTTGCGTACGGTGTATGCGGAATCGAGGGGATACCGGCCGTCACCCTTTATCATATGGGGAGTGTAGAACCAGCCCCGGTTGGCGATGGTTGCGCAAAGGTTGGCCAGGTGGAGCGGGGTGCACCCGAGTTCGCCCTGTCCGATAGAGAGCGATATTATGGAGAGGGATTTCCAGCGTCCCTTGCCGTGAAGCTTGTTGTAGGTGTTCACGGTGGGAACGTTGCCGCCAAGTTCATAGGGGACGTCGCTCCCGAGCTTGTGCCCGAAACCGAAGCTGGTGACATAGTCGCGCCACTTGTTGAAAGCCTCCTCGATGTTGTCGTACTTGCGGTTGTCCATAATCGAGCGCAGCACGTAGCAGTAGTAGGCGTTACAGGACATCGCTATCGACTGGGGCAGGTTTATCGGGGAAGGGTGGCCGTGGCACCCCACGTGTATCTTTCCGAATGTGTAGCCCCGGCTGCACGGATAGCGGGTGTCGCGCTTGAGCACCCCTTCCTGGAGCCCGATGAGCCCGTTTACCAGTTTGAACACCGAGCCCGGCGGCTGGGCCGACTGCACGGTGCGGTTGAACATCGGATTGTAGGGGTTCTCGCTGATTTCTTTGTAGTATTTGTTGATTTCAGCCAGCTGGCTCACATCAATACCGGGACTGGAAATAAGGGTCAGGATTTCACCGGTGGAGGGCTCGATGGCGACTACGCTTCCCACCTTGTTGCGCATCAGAGTTTCGCCGTAGGCCTGCAGGCCGGCATCGATGGTGGTGGTGATGTCGCCGCCCGCCACCGCTTCCTTGTCCAGGGCGCCGTCTTCGTAGCGTCCCTTGATGCGGCCGCGGGCATCGCGGTAATACACGGTATATCCCTTTTCGCCGCTCAGACGCTTCTCATAGGCGCGTTCGAGACCTGTCTTGCCGGCATAGTCGCCGCTGCGGTATTCGGGGTGAGCCTCTATGTAGTCCCTGTCGACTTCAGACACATAACCGATCAGGTTGCCGCCGGCATTGACGGGATAGACGCGGGCGGTGCGGGCGACGGCGTCAAAACCGGGAAAGAGGAATGCTTTCTCTGCGAAGGCGTTGTACTGCTCGCTGCTGACCTGCTTGAGGAAAGGCATCGAACCGAAGCCTATCTTGCGGTCGTTGGCGTTGTATGAGGCGAACCTCTCCTGTACGAAAGAGGGTTCCAGGCCGAATATCTCGCAAATGGCCAGCGTGTCGAATTCGCTCACCTGGCGCGGGGTCACCATAATGTCGTAGGTAATCTTGTTCTCTACGATAGTGTTGCCGTAGCGGTCAAGGATACGTCCCCTTGCGGGATAGATGGTGACATATTTGAGGGCATTGTTGCCCGCGGTTTCGCGATATTGCTTGTCGATGATCTGTATCGTGAACAGCCTGACCGCAATTATGGCAAAAATGACAAACAGTACAAGCAAAATGGTATTGCGCCTGCCGAGATAGAACTTCATAGCCCTTTGGTATTAACTCCTGTTGAACAGCGTAAGGTCTATTGCCAGGGCAATGGCGAGATTTACCAGGATATTCACCAGATACCTTATCAGGGAGACCAGCAGGGTGGTCTTTGCAAGTCCGTCGAAGGCTATGTAGAACATGAAGTAAATCGCCAGAATGATGAGCAGGTACAGCACGTGATGCCAGAGGCCGCTCTCCCTGATGGGGAGGATATATTTCTTGCTGTAATTGTTTTTCTGGAATATGGGATAGAACAGCGGCTTGTAAACCAGCGCCACCAGGGTCGCCGCCCCGGCGTTGAGGCCCAGCACCCCGTCGGAGAGTATATCTATCAACAGTCCCAGGCCGAATGCGATGATGAGCGTAAGGTAGTTCTTCTGGTCAAGGGGGAGATATATCACCAGGAGCGGGACGAGACAGATGTAGACCATAGGCCCCAGATTGACATAATTGTTCATGATGACCTGGATTAAGATCACCACGGCGTAAATTATAATCTGGCGTAAAAGGGTGGGCATTCTACTTTATGTTGGCTGCGTTCCTTGAGAGTTCGTCTATTTCCGACTGATGATGCCGCTGAACGATATACACATATTTGAGGCTGCGGATGTCCTGGAACAGGTCCACGTTCATATCCTTGTACATACCGCTCACGTCATCCACTGCGGTAATCATTCCCACGGGAATGTCGGGAGGATATATGGTTGAGTAGCCACTGGTGCAGACCGTGTCGCCCACGGCCGCGGTGCTGGAGAGCGGAACGTGCGACAGGGTTGCCTGCCGCCCGTCTACGCCGTCCCAGGTAAGCAGTCCGAAATCTGTGGTGCCGGCAATCATCGCACTGGCCTTCTGGCTCTTGTTCAAGAACGAAATCACGTAGCTGTAATGCTCGCTCACCGCCCCGACCACGCCCACGATGGCGTTGTGGGTCACCACGCCCATCTCGGTCTGGACGCCGTCCTTGGCTCCGCGGTTGAGGATGAGGTAGTTGTGCTGCTTATTGGGGTTGTTCTTGATGATGCTTGCGGGAATCCATCTGTAGAGCCCGGCGGTGGAGTCGGTGACGGCCTTGGTCTCCTGAAGATACTGTATCTGGGCCAGTTTGCCCCTCAGGGCGGCATTCTCTTCCTGCAGCGCCTGGTTGTAGGCGCGCAGGTTGAAGAAGTCCCGGATACCCTCGCTCCTCTCCCAGAAGAAAACCTGGGTGGACCGTATCCCGTTCATAATCAAATACCTCTGCAGGACGCTGTTGCGGGTGATCATTACAATGGATATTACCTCCAGAACGACGAATACGCCTATGGTCAGCAGCAGGTTATATGAGCGGGAATTATAATCCATCAGGATATTATCTCATCAGGAAAGGATATTTGTCGATGTTCTTGAGCGCTGCGCAGGTACCGCGTGCCACGGCGCGGAGCGGATCCTCGGAGACGTGGAACGGGATGTTGATCTTCCTTGCAAAGCGCTGGTCGATACCCTTGAGCAGGGCGCCGCCGCCAGTAAGGTAGATACCCTTGTCCACGATGTCGGCATAGAGCTCCGGGGGAGTCTGCTCCAGCACCTCCAGGATGCCTGCCTCTATGCGGGCCAGCTGCTTGTCCAGGCAGTGGGCGACCTCCTGAGACGTGATCTCGGCCTCGATGGGGTGCGCGGTCATAATGTTTGGACCCTTGACCACCATCGGGGGAACTTCCTCTTCGAGGTCGGTGATGGCGGCGCCGATCTTGATTTTGATGTCCTCTGCGGTAATCTCGCCGACTTTGATGTTGTGCTGCTGGCGCATATACTGCTGGATCTCATAGGTGAAGAGGTCGCCTGCCGCACGGATGCTCTGTGCCGCAACGATGCCGCCCAGGGAGATAATCGCGATTTCGGTGGTACCGCCTCCGATGTCCACGATCATATTGCCGCTGGGCTCGGTCACGTCCAGTCCGATACCCAGAGCAGCTGCCATAGGCTCGTACACCATATAGATGTCACGTCCGCCGGCGTGTTCGCAGCTGTCGCGTACAGCCCTCTTCTCTACCTCGGTAGAGCCCTGGGGAATGCCCACGACCATCTTGAGGCTCGGGGTGAAGAACGATTTCTTATAGTTGATCATTTTTATGAGCTCGCGGATCATAATCTCCGCAGCGTCGAAGTCGGCGATGACGCCGTCCTTGAGGGGACGTATGGTCTTTATGCCCGGGTTGGTGCGTTCGTGCATCAACTTAGCCCTTGAGCCTACAGCCATAGGCTTGTCGGTGTAGGTGTCGATGGCAACGATAGACGGCTCGTCGATGACCTTCTTGTCATTCATGAAAATGACGGTGTTGGCGGTTCCCAAGTCTATAGCCAACTCTTGTGTCAGGAAAGAAAATGCCATATCTGAAAATATTGATTTGTTTTCTAATGCTTGAAATGACGCTTGCCGGTGGTGACCATAGCCACCCCGTGGGCGTTGCAGAAGTCGATGCTCTCGCCGTCGCGGATGCTGCCGCCGGGATGGATTACGGCGGTGATGCCGGCCTCGTGGGCAATCTCCACGCAGTCGGGGAAGGGGAAGAAGGCGTCGGAAGCCATAACGGCGCCGTTGAGGTCGAAACCGAAACTGCGCGCTTTGGCGATTGCCTGGCGCAGGGCATCTACGCGGGATGTCTGACCGATGCCGCTGGCCAGAAGCATACCGCCTTTGGCCAGGACGATGGCGTTGCTCTTGCTGTGCTTCACAAGGCGGTTGGCGAACAGCAGGTCATTGATCTGGCCTTCGGTGGGACGGGCCTGGGTGACAGGAGTCAGGTCGGCCGCACTTTCGGCCACGGTGTCGCGCTGCTGTACCAGGGCTCCGCCCAGCATGGAGCGGAATTTCACTGCAGAGGGCTTCACGCCGCCACGCTCGAGTATGATGCGGTT
>CACYEB010000238.1 GCA_902773305.1 uncultured Bacteroidia bacterium | reverse complement strand
GGGTTGGCCTGTGCTATAAGGATTGACAGAACTACTGTCAGGAATGGATGGAACATTTCAAATTCTACTTAAATGCGGTGTTCTGCTCTATCTTGCCTTTGGAGATGTTTACTTCGTAGTCGGGGATAGGGAGTATCTTCTGGGCGTCGGTAAGTTCGGCGTTGCGCAGAGGTCTTCCGGTGCGGATGAGATCCCAGCGCTGGTGACTCTCAAAAGCCAGTTCACGGTTCCTCTCTGCAAGGATCTCTCTGATGAATGCCTCTTTGCTTGCAAAGTCGGCTGCGGTGAGGAACGACGGCCTGTCTGCGGGAGAGAAGGGCCTGCGGCGGATGTCGTTGAGTTGCTTGAGCGCATCTTCGGTGATGCCGTCGCGGCGGGCGATGGCCTCCGCCAGATTCAACTTAATCTCGGAGAGACGTATGAAAATCACGTCGTCGTAGCCGGCGTTGTTGGTGAATTTGAGAGTAGTGAGGTCGTCGGGGTAATAATTGGCGCTGCCGTGCCCGATCAAGCAGTCGGGAGAATCCTCGATATATCCCCTGTAGTCACCTTCGGCATAATTTGCGGCAAGGTATTCGGGTTCAATAAAGAATGTCCTCTTTGTGAAGAAAGGACTGCTGCTGCCGTTGGGATAGAGTTCGGTGCTGATGCGGCTTGGCTGGAAGAATATGATTTCAGAGGATCTTGCCACAGGATTGGGATATGACGATGCCAGGCTGTTGTCATATTCATTTGA
Organism: uncultured Bacteroidia bacterium; assembly: GCA_902773305.1. Taxonomy (GTDB): domain Bacteria; phylum Bacteroidota; class Bacteroidia; order Bacteroidales; family UBA932; genus Equibacterium. The sequence goes on along the minus strand of CACYEB010000238.1, from coordinate 3,021 downwards.
AGGGAACAGGAACCGGCGGTGAGCCGTAGATATGCTTTCGAATATGTAGCCATCACATTTGAGTACGTCGGTGGCATATTCGATGACCTTGTCCATACAGGCCTTGTCGTTGGTGTAGCTTCCCTTGTAGAGGTAGACGCGCGACAGGAGCGCCTTTGCCACAGGGGCGGTTGCGACAAAACGCCCGGCCGCGGCAGAAGGAACTGCCGGAAGGTCGGGGATGGCCTGCTCCAGATCTGTGATAATGAAATCCCAGGTCTGGTCTACGGTGGCACGGGTCTGTATCTGGTCGGGATTGTAGCCGTCGTAGGGCTTGTCGCGTATTATCATTCCCAGTCCGTTCCCGTTGCCGGTAAGGGCACCGTCGCCGAACATTTTGAGCAGGTTGAAATAGTTGAAAGCTCTCAGGAACTTGCCCTCGGCTATGATCCGCTTGTTCTCGGAGTTTTCGGGGTCGCCGAATCTGGACACGCCGTCTATTATGTTGTTGGCATAATCGATGGCGTTGTATCCCTTGATCCAGGATGTGAGGATTTCTCCATCCCTCACGCTGTTTTCGTATTCTCCACTTTCCAGGGCGATGTGGCCGGTGGAGCCGTCTTCGCGTGTCTTGAGATTCCCGGTGCCAAGGTCTCCGGCAAGCCAGCAGTAAGAGGAATAACTGTAGTTGTTCTGGTCTTCCGGTGCGCCGGCCATAAATATATTCATACGGACATAGGCGCCATACAGGGCTGCCTGGGCCGTCTTGGGTTCTGAATATACGGTCTGGTCCACCATAACGTTCTCGGGAGCCAGATCAAGATTGCAGGAGGCGAGGACCGCAGTCAGCATCAATGTGTAAAATATCTTTTTCATATCCATCAGAAACTAATGCGGGTTCCAAGTTGAAAGCTGCGTGATTGCGGCATTGTAAGATAATCATATCCGGATGAGATGGCCGAAGAACCGAAAGCGCTGGACTCGGGGTCAAGACCGGAATACTTGGTGAGAGTCAGCAGGTTGGTGGCCAGTACATATACTTTGAACTGCTTCAGGAAACCTATCTTCTTGAGCGTTGCGGGGCTCATTGCCCACGCCAGTTCGACGTTCTTCAGGCGCAGATAGTCGCCGCTTTCCAGGTAGCGGGTGGTGGTTACTGCAGAAGTGTAGTCGTAACTACCTATGATAGAGGCGTTTTTCAAGGCGGGGACGTCTGTCTTCTGGCCTTTCATTTGCCAGGTCTTGAGTATATCCTTGTGCAGGTTGTATGCGTTGGTGCTGGTGTAGGTCATCAGGTCGGCCTTTGTGGCATTGATGATTCGTCCGCCAACGGAGAACGTACAGAGGGCTGTGAGTTCTAAGTTCTTGAAGGTGACGGTGTTTGTGATACCGCCGTAGAAGACGGGGAGGGCGGTGCCCATCACCACCTTGTTGCCGTTGGAGTCACTCCAGTCGGCTGCCGGAGGAGTCGTCTTTTTTGTGCCGTCGTTGTAGAGCCACAGCGGGTTTCCGGTGTCTGGATCGATACCGGCCCACTGGTGCAGGTACCACTGAGCCACGGGATAACCCACTGCGTAATATTTGAAGGTGGAATTCAGCTGGTCCAGCTGGTCGCCTTCAAAGTTCAGCTTAAGTATCTTGTTGGTATTGCGCGAGAGGTTCAGTGCCGTCAGGCAGCCCCAGTCTCCACGGCGCAGCCAGGTGGCCACGAGTCTCATCTCTATACCGATATTGCGCATATCGGCGATGTTCTGGTCTTGCTTGGTATAGCCGGTGTAGGCAGGCACGTCGGAGGCGAAGAGCATATCTATGGTCTTGCGGTAGTACCAGTCCAGGGTAAGCTCTACTCTCCGGTCCCAGAAGATGGCGTCGAGGCCGGCGTCGTATGTGATGGTCCTTTCCCAGTTGAGGTTTACATTGCCCGGCTGTGATGTCTTGAGAAATGCGCTGCCGCCGTAGGGGATGGAACTCAGGACATAGGTCGCCTGAGCGCCGTAATAGCTGTTGTATGCGTCCTGGCTCTGCCAGCCTATTGAACCGCGGATCTTGAAGTCATTGACCCACGGCATATTATTCTTTACGAAATCTTCTTCGGAAAGTCTCCATCCTGCAGAGACGGAGGGCGTGTTGAGGAATCTGTGTTCCCGGTTGTAGCGGGATGAACCGTCCAGGCGGTAGGTGAGGCCCAGGATATACTTTTGGCGGTGGGTGTAATTCACGCGGGCAAATGCGGACAACAGGGCCCATTTGCTGCTGCCGGCGTTGGTCACCCGCTTGTTCTGGGCGGCGCCGACGCCAATCAGCATAGGGCTGAAGAAGTCGGAACCGTATATCGAACTTGAGTATTCATCGGAAGTTTCGTAGCTCTGTCCGACGACGCCCTGCAGGAAGCTCTTGTCGGCAAACTCAAAGTTGATGTTGGCGGTGTTGTTGGTTACGAACCGGAAATTGTTCCTGGTGGTCTCGGAGGCCTGGTTGTTGGGTATGCTGGATGATATCGACTCCGGCAATTCATCTTTCTTGGTGTATGTCCGGCTGTTGCTCAGGTCCATTCCGACCTCGCTCCTTAAGGTAAGCCATTTGAGGGGTTTGAGCTCTCCGTAGACATTGCCGATGGCACGGGTATCCTGCATTTCGCAGAGGTTGTCATAGGCGCTGGCTACCGGGTTGTAGGCGTCTATGTAACCGATGGAGTTGTAAGGGCCGAAACCGTAGTGGTAGTCTCCGTTCTCTTCGTAAACGGGAACGTTGGGGGCGTTCTTGAGAGCGAGATTATAAATCTTGGAGGCTTCAACCGCGTGGTTATACTGTTTGGTCATCGACATATTCGCCCCGACAGTGATAAGTCTGTTGATCTGGGATGTCAGGTTTATGCGGGCGTTGTAGCTCTGCATATCGTTGTTGATGACATACGAATCGGTATCGGAATACCGTAAACTTATAAAATAATTGACTTTGTCCGTACCGCCGTTGACCGATGCCGACATATTGTGGCTGATGGCCGTACGGGTCACGGCATCCACCCAGTCGGTGTTGATGCCG
>CACYEB010000237.1 GCA_902773305.1 uncultured Bacteroidia bacterium | reverse complement strand
GGAGGCCCAGCTGCTGATGCTCGGCAGCCACAACATCCTCAACCCGGCCAACGGCGCTCCCATCACAGTGCCCAGCCAGGATATGGTGCTCGGTCTGTACTACATCACAAAAGAGCGTCCCGGCGCCAAGGGAGAGGGCCTGACATTCTACGGTCCCGAAGAGTCGGTCATCGCCTATAACGAAGGCCGCGTAACCCTCCAAACAAGGATCAAGGTGCGCCTGCCCAAGGACAAGATGCACCCTGAACTCGGCACCGAGATTGTCGAGACCACCCCCGGCCGCCTGATGTTCAACCAGGTCGTTCCCGACGAGGTTCCCTACATCAACACCCTGCTCAAGAAGAAGAACCTGCGCGACATCATCGGCGAGGTGCTCAAGTACACCGGTGTGGCACGTACTTCCAAGTTCCTGGACGACATCAAGGACCTCGGTTACAAGATGGCGTACCTGGGAGGCCTCTCCTTCAACCTGGCAGACGTGCTCATCCCCGAGCAGAAAGCCGGCCTTATCGAGAAGGGCTACAACGAGGTTTCGTCTATCCAGTCGAGCTTCGATATGGGTCTTATCACCAACAACGAGCTTACCGGTATCGTTGAGAAGCAGATCAAGGCCGACAACCAGGGCTTCAACCCCGTCTATATGATGCTGGATTCAGGTGCCCGCGGCAGCAAGGACCAGATCCGCCAGCTGTGCGGTATGCGCGGCCTGATGGCCAAGCCCCAGAAATCCGGCGCAACCGGAGCGGAGATTATCGAGAACCCGATCCTGGCCAACTTCAAAGAGGGTCTGAGTGTGCTCGAATACTTCATCTCTACCCACGGTGCCCGTAAAGGTCTGGCCGATACCGCGCTGAAGACTGCCGATGCAGGTTATCTGACAAGGCGTCTGGTGGACGTGTCGCACGATGTGATTATCAACGAAGAGGACTGCGGTACCCTCCGCGGACTTGTGGCGACAGCCATCAAGGACAAAGACGAGATCGTGGAAACTCTCGGAGAGAGAATCCTGGGCCGCACATCAGTCCACAACATATACAACCCTCTCACCGGAGAACTTATCCTGGAGGCGGGCGAACAGATTACCGAAGCCATCGTGGAGCAGATAGAGAAGCTCCCCATAGAGCAGGTAGAGATACGTTCGGTGCTCACTTGCGAAAGCCGCAAGGGTGTCTGTGCCAAGTGCTACGGACGTAACCTGGCCACCGGCCGTATGGTCGAGAAAGGCGAAGTTGTGGGCGTCATCGCAGCCCAGTCCATCGGAGAGCCCGGCACTCAGCTTACCCTGCGTACGTTCCACGTCGGCGGTACCGCTTCGAACGTTGTTTCCGACAGTGAAATCAAGGCCAAATACGACGGACGTCTCGAATTCGAAGAGTTGCGTACGATCAACAAGGTCGATGCCGACGGCAAACAGCACACCATCGTGGTGGGCCGTACCGCCGAGATGACCATCAAGGATGCCACAACCGGCATCACCCTGTCGCAGTACAACATTCCTTACGGCACCGAGTTGTTCTTTGCAGCCGGCGACCTGGTACACAAGGGAGACCTCATCTGCAACTGGGACGCATACAACGCGCTTGCAATCTCCGAGATTTCGGGTACTGTACGCTACGAGAACCTCATCGACGGTGTCACCTACCGCGAGGAAGCCGCCGACGAGTATTCGGTACACCGCGAGAAGGTTATCATCGAGAGCAGGGACAAGAACCTGTCTTCCGCCATCCACGTCATTGACGACGAGGGCAACGACATAATGCAGTTCAACCTGCCCGTAGGCGCACACCTCAACGTAGAGAACGGCCAGAAGATCTCTGTCGGCGATATCATCTTCAAGATTCCGCGTGCTACAGGCAAGGCGGGCGATATCACCGGAGGTCTGCCGCGTGTCACCGAACTGTTCGAGGCCCGCAACCCCTCCAACCCCGCCATTGTTTCTGAAATCAACGGCGAGGTCAAGATGGGTAAGACCCGCAGGGGTAACCGCGAGATTATCGTGGTTTCCCGCAGCGGCGACAAGAAGACCTACAACGTGCCCCTGTCCAAGCAGATTATGGTTCAGGAGAACGACTACGTCAGGGCGGGTATGCCGCTTTCGGACGGTGCCGTTTCTCCGGGCGACATCCTCACCATCCTGGGTCCCGTCCGCGTTCAGGAATATATCGTCAACGAAGTCCAGAGCGTTTACCGTATGCAGGGTGTGAAGATCAACGACAAGCACTTCGAGGTCATCGTACGCCAGATGATGCGCAAGGTCCAGATAGTGGATCCGGGCGACACCAAGTTCCTCACCGAGCAACTGGTGGACAAGTGGGAGTTCATCGACGAAAACGACAACATCTACGACAAGAAAGTCGTTACAGACGCCGGCGACTCCACCGAGATGCACCCGGGCCAGATAGTTACCGTACGCGCCCTGCGCGACGAGAACTCTATCCTGCGCCGTCAGGACAAGAAGCTGGTGGTTGCCCGCGATGCTGCCCCCGCTACTGCCAACCAGGTACTGCAGGGTATCACCCGCGCCGCACTGCGCACCAGCAGTTTTATGTCTGCGGCATCGTTCCAGGAGACAACCAAGGTGCTGGGCGATGCAGCCATCCGCGGCCGCATCGACACCCTCGAAGGCCTCAAGGAGAATGTGATCTGCGGTCACCTGATCCCGGCCGGTACCGGTCAGCGCGAGTACGAGAAACTCATTGTGACCAGCGCCGAGGACTACGAGCGTATGACGCAGCGGTAATTTCTGCCGATTCGCAATTAAAAAGCCAGATGGAGCACGCTCCATTTGGCTTTTTTTGTATCTTTGAGAGGATATGCTCCGGTTACTGCATATACTTCCCGCAGCATTATTGCTGACAGCCGTGGCGTGTACCTCACTGGAGGTGGAAGATACGCCGCGGGAGGAGACTGTGCTTACAGACGACGGCGTCTGCGTAAATCAGTCGGCCCTTTTGAGCGGCAAGGCGCGCATCCAGGTCAGCGAAGAGACGGCTGCAAAGATAGAGGCGGATGCCGAGTCATTCATAAGGGAAAACGCCGCTGCCGGCATCAAATCCATACGTCGCACCTTCCCTGCCGACGGCAGGTTCGAAGAACGTACCCGCCGCTGCGGTCTTCACCTCTGGTACGACGTGACATTTGACTCCTCAACTCCCCTGACAAAGGCGGGCAGCAGTCTGAAAAGCCTGGACGGGATCGGACCCGTGGAATTCATCCCCCGCCTTAAGCGCCCAAAATGGCAGGACGTGACGTGGCAGCACGCGACCCTGGCCGCCTATTCCGATGCAAAGCCGGCAGAGGCACCGCTCATCTTCAACGACCCCGGCCTGAGGGAGCAGTGGCACTATTACAACCGCGGGCTCAAATCGACCGATGCCGCAGACGGATGCGACATCAACATCCTACCTGTTTGGAGCAACTACAAGTGCGGTGACGAGAATGTGATAGTCGCAGTTGTCGACGGAGGCATCGACTACAACCACAAAGACCTCGCCGCCAATATGTGGCACAATCCTGAGCAAAGCGGCAACAAGGTCTACGGCTACAATTTCATAAATGACAGCTACACTATCCAGGCAGAGGACCACGGCACCCACGTGGCAGGTATCATTGCGGCAGTAAACAACAACGGCATCGGAGGCTGTGGAGTGGCCGGAGGTGACGCTGCAACTGGGACTCCGGGAGTGAAACTGATTTCCTGCCAGATATTCAGCCAGGGCAGCGACCAGAGCGGCGACGACATCAAGGCAATCAAGTGGGCTGCCGACCACGGGGCTGTTATATGCCAGAACAGCTGGGCGTACGACGAGGCAGGTTACATGCCCCGCTCTACAAAACAGGCCATAGACTATTTCAACGAATATGCGGGAACCGACCTGGATGGCAACCAGACCGGCCCGATGAAAGGGGGCCTGGTGATCTTTGCCGCCAGCAACGAAGCGACCGACAAGAAGACTTATCCTCCCTGCTACGAGGGCGTACTCGCAGTCAGTGCCCTGGGGGCCGACTACCGGCTGGCATCTTATTCCAACTACGGGGACTGGGTGGACATAGCCGCCCCGGGTGGCGACAACGACAACTATATCTTAAGCACGATAAGCAAGAACAACTATGCCTATTACTCCGGAACCTCGATGGCTGCCCCGCACGTGGCCGGCGTCGCCGCTCTGGTAATAGCCAATTACGGCGGGGAAGGCTTTACGCGCGAAGAACTTGTTTCCATTCTGATGGGACACACCACCGACATAAGCGGTGACAACCCCTCGAAATATCCCGGGGTGGGACTGATCAACGCCCACGCCGCCATCGGCGAGAACACCTCCGGTCCCTCTTTCTCGATATCCGACTGCTCGCTGCAGCCGTTCGGCAGGAGAATCTCAGCCGATATTTCCATAATTGAAGAAGACGGCCAGGATAGCTGGATATCGGCCGCCAGGATATACTACAGCGACAGTCCCTTTTCCTCTACGGAGGGCATTCCCTACCTGACATCGTATATCAGAAGTCCTGGCAGCCGTTCTCCGTTCCATCTGGAATCCGGCTATCTTGAGTACGGCAGGCACTACTATGTCTCCGTAGCTCTGACCGACGAATTCGGCAATCTCACCCCCCCGACCCCGGTCGCAGAACTTGAGACTGCGGCCGATCTGCCTCCCGAAATCGTCCCGGAGGTCCCGGGAGACGGATTCCTCATACATTCCCACGAATCCATAGCGCTGAAATATGATGTCAGCGACCCCTATCAGGACGAAGTCACCGTCGAAATGGAGTCGGACGACCCCACGGCGACGACGCTGAGCATAAGCGGGAATCTGGTCGAAGTGGGCATCAGGGGCTATGACTCGGTACGCGGCACACACAGTTTCACACTTATCGCAACCGATATCACCGGCCTGCAGAAGAGGCTGACCGTGCATTACACAGTGCTGGAGAACAACCCGCCGGTAGTTGTGAAACCCATCCCCGACCTGATTCTGGACAAGAAAACCGGCCATAACCTGCCCTTGAGTGAGTTCTTTGACGATGCCGACGGCGAAACCCTCTCATACACTTTCTCCGGAGACAATCTGGGACTTCTCAGACTTGAACAGGACGGGAAAGGTATGCTGGTTGTCACTCCCCTCCAATACGGTACCGCCACCGTCACGGTGACGGCCGCCGACGGTTTGGGAGAAACCGTATCGCAGACATTCAGGGTGCTGTCAAAAGATACCTCCAAGATATTGGAATTCTATCCCAACCCAGTCAAGGACGGCAAGCTGTTCATACGTTCCGGAAGCGCCCAGACCGCAACGCTGACATTCAGGAACGCTGCCGGCAGCACGGTGCTCTCCACCTCGGTCACCGTGGATGCATTCTCTGTGGAGTGTCTTGACATAAGCACTTTCACCGCCGGTGCCTACCGGCTCGAGGCCACCGTCGGCGGCGACACCGCCATATACACCATCATCAAATTGTAGCCGGTTATTAGTATATTTGTTTCAGTTATGAGAAAGGTGCTATTGATATTCCTTGCAGCGGCGCTCGCCTTCACAGCGCACGCGCAAACGGTGCCTTTCGCAATCATACAGCCATCTGCCGGCAACCTGTCGCTGGGAAGTGCCCACGTGGCCACCCCATCCGCCATTCTGCAGGAAAACGGTATCGTAGAAGCAGGTTTCGGCAAGACATTCTGGCAGACAAAGGCGATGTCTTTCAACATCAGCAACTTTATGCTGCGCGTAAAGGCGATGGAGACACTCGGCATAGGAATCGAATACACCACCGATACGATGGCCGAGTATGAGACATACGATGCAAGCGGCAACGGCAACGGCTCTTATCAACCCAACGAAATGTACATAGGGGCAAACATATGGATCCGTCCTGCCGGCGCGTTATGCTTCAGGGTGGCCGGCAGGTATATCCGCTCGTCACTGGCACCTGACTCCGACGCCCAGTGCTTTGCCGCCGATATCTCAGGGGTGTACACAATTGCCCCGGGGGTCAATGCCGGGTTCGAGATACGCAACCTGGGCGGTAAACTCGACTATGGCTACGGCTCCTATCCCCTTCCTACCACCTATACCCTGGGAGCCTACGGAGCCTTTCCCCTGGCAGCAAAGCACAAGGTAGAAGCGGCGCTGGATGCCGGCGCGATGCCCGCCTTCTCCACAATGCTGGTTTCTGCCGGAGCCGGCTACATTTACAACGATATGATTGTGGTGCGCGGCGGAGCGCACATCTCTACCAACGGCAGCGTTATGCCCACATATTTCTCTGTCGGAGCTTTCTTTACGAGCAAAATACTGGATATAGGCGCCGCATACCTGACTGCGGCACAGACATACTCAATTTCAGCAAAAATCAGACTGTGATAGGTGTTTACGACTCTGGACTCGGAGGACTTACCGTCCTGAAGGAACTCGTCTGCAAAACGGGCAGGCGGGACTATCTCTATTTTGCCGACAGCAGATACTGCCCATACGGCCTTAAGACAAAAGAGTTCCTGCGCGAAAGGGCGGAGGCGGTATCCCGCTTCCTTATGGAGCGGGGCGCAGATATGATAGTGGTTGCCTGCAATACAGCTACGGCAGCCGCAATCAGCCACCTCAGAGAAGCATTTCCAATCCCGTTCGTGGGAATGGAACCCGCCATCAAACCTGCGATACTCAACACCAGGACCGGCGTCGTGGGCGTCCTGGCCACCGCTGTGACTTTTACCGGAGAGTTGTACCACAAGACCCTCGCCCACTGGACGGCAGCCCTGGGCAGCGACATCAAGGTAATAGAGCAGGTGGGATACGGACTTGTAGAGGCGGTGGAGAGCGGCAACCTCCACTCAGACGAGACCCGCAGCCTGCTGCACAAGTATATAGACCCTATGCTGGAGGCAGGCGCCGACCATATAGTGCTCGGCTGCACCCACTACCCTTTCCTGACAGAAGAGATAGAGATGATTTGTGGGGGACGGGCAGTCGTAATCAACCCCGCCCCGGCGGTAGCGCGCCAGGCAGTCCGGCTCTACAGCGGCACGCCCAAAAGCACCGGACTGTGGCAGTTCTTCTCCTCTGCACAATTCACCCCCGAAGCCCGCGACATCATTGAGTCGATATGCAAAGGGCACAATTATTGCTTGAATGACAATGTTTTGTAACTTTGCCACGATATGAAACGGCTGTTCCATTCGCTGCTTATAGTATTCCTCGTGTCAGCCTTCACCGGCTGCGTAGACATATCATTCCCCGAGGGAGACAAGCGAATGGTATTGGTTTACATAGCTGCCTCGGAGTCATCCCTCACATCATATTCCAGCGGAAACGTGGCTGACTTGCTGCGCGGACACGTTCCCAAAAAAGGTTCCAGAAGCGAAGACCTTCTGGTATTCATCCAGGAACACGACTACAAATCCGCGACAACAAAGGGCGACGCTACCCTGAAACGTTATTATACCGACTCTTCCGGCGATGTCGCGGAGGAGTTCATAGCGTCCTTCGGAAAAGATTTTGACGCCTGCACCCCCGAATCTCTGGCAAGGGTCCTTGCCACGGCTGAATCTGTAAGCAGACCCACGGTCCGTACCCTCCTTTTCTCTTCGCACGGCACCGGATGGATGCCGCTCGGCTATTTCAACGGGAAAGGCGAGAAGGCCAAAAGCCGCAAAACCATAGGATACGACTGCCAGACAAAGAACGAACTGGACATCAACGATTTCGCCATCGTCCTTGGCAAATACCACTGGGAAGCCCTGCTGCTGGATTGCTGCTATATGGGCACGGTAGAGGGCATATATCAACTCAGGAAATGCTGCGACTGGGTCATTGCCTCTCCCACAGAGATCCTGGTGCAGGGGTTTCCCTACAATTGCATTCTTGACCAGTTGTTCCTCCATCCGGGTCAGAAGGGTCTGGAAGCCATTTGCCAGAAGTATTACGAGCTTTACCAGGGACAGACAGGCGACTATCAGTCGGGCACCATCTCCCTGACAAAGACTGACGAACTGGACAATCTGGCCGGCATCTGTGCCGATATAGTCGCCCTGCGGCGCACCGAAATGGAAGCCGTGAACCGGCTTGCAGTCCAGCACTACTTCTACAATAACACCAAAGATTATTTTTTCGACCTTGCACATTACTTTGAAAGTTTTGCAACGGACGAACAATATGCTCTGCTGTGCGGACAGCTGGACAAAACCGTCCCCTTCAAAAAGACTACGGCAAAATTCCTGGGTCTCAAGATAGACCGGTTCAGCGGGCTGAGCACGTATATTCCCGATCCCAGATACACTGACCTCAACGCCTACTACAGCACCCTTGACTGGAACTCTGCGGTTAGGGTTATAGAATAAGTTTTTTTTTATATCTTTGCAGCCCCGTTAGAAAATGCCGAGGGCATTTTGGTGCAATGGGGCCTGTGCCCGGTGCGCAGGCTGAGTAACACATTTTAAAACAAACATTGATGAAACATCTGACAATCTCCGGTTCCAAGAGAACCACAGGCCGCAAAGCCGACGTGCGCGAAATCCGCAAAGAGGGCAAAGTCCCCTGCGTAGTTTATGGCAACGGCGTTGAAAACACTTCTTTCTCTGTTGATGAGAAGGCCCTCAAGGCCCTCACCGATACTCCTTACTGCCACATCGTAGACCTCGACGTCGACGGACAGAAATTCACTGCACTGCTTCACGCCGTTCAGTATCATCCCGTCAGCGACCGTGCTCTCCACGCAGATTTCCTGGCAGTTGACGGAAAGAAGCCCGTTACCGTAGAGGTTCCCGTTATTATCACCGGCAACTCTGCAGGCGTAAAGGCCGGCGGCAAGCTCCAGGTGAGCCGTCGCAAACTGAAAATATGCGGTATCCTCGAAAATCTTCCCGATGACCTTACCGTTGACGTAACTCCCCTTGCAATCGGCAAGCGCATCACTGCCGGTGACCTCAAGTTCGACAATATCTCTATAGTCAACCCCAAGGCCACCATCATCGTCTCCTGCCTCTCTACCCGCAACGCGGTAGCTGCTGCAGAGGGCGAGGCCACTCAGGAAGCTGCCCAGGAGTAGTCACTTCTATAGCTTTGTGCGATGGCTGCTTCTTATCTCATAGTAGGTCTTGGCAACATAGGCCCTGAGTATGCAGCCACACGGCACAATATGGGATTTATGACATTGGATGCCCTTGCTGCGGCATCCAATGTCGTTTTTTCTACCGAGAGGTACGGAGATACCGCCCAGATACGGCTTAAAGGGAACACGCTGCATCTTCTCAAGCCTTCCACCTATATGAATCTCAGCGGCAAGGCGGTTGCCTTCTGGTTCCACAAGCTGAACATCGCTCCCGAGAATCTGCTGGTTGTGGTAGATGACCTGGCCCTTCCCTTCGGGGCCCTGAGGCTGAGGAAGAGCGGCAGCGACGGCGGCCACAACGGCCTCAAAAGCATCGATTATCACCTGATTACCAATCAATATGCCCGTCTCAGACTGGGCATCGGCAACGGATTCGCACCGGGGGGCCAGATAGACTTCGTGCTCAGCGAATTGCTTCTGGAAGAAAAACGCATCCTTCCGGATGTTCTTTCTTCTGCAGTCGAAGCCATCAAATGCTTCGTGCTTGAAGGGCCAGACCGGGCTATGACCCGGTTCAACCGGTTGCAACCGCCTCAGAAATCTTCGGAAGAAAACTCTTCTTCCAAAGCAGAATAAAGAGTGTCCATCTGACGGCGCTCTTTTTTTGTAGGACGACCTGCACCCCGGTCACGCGTCACAAAGAAAGATTCGTGAGGGGCGTGCAACTTGGACAGTTCGCTCTCGGGCGTGAGATTCTCTGCATACCGGCTCACCAAAGCCGCCCCCTGGCGTCTGTCAATGGGCTGCAAGACCTTGTACTTGTACTGCACAGGCCCTTTGCGCACCTGTATGACGTCGCCCGCCTTGATCTCGCGCGAAGGTTTGGCATCGGTGCCGCCCACCGTAACCTTGCCTCCCCGGCAGGCATCGGTGGCATCGCTGCGGGTTTTGAATACCCGGATCGACCACAGGAATTTGTCCAATCTTGTAGAATCAGCCATAATTATTTCTCAAGATATTCGTCTTTGTCCTCTTCCATCTTGCGGATATATGTCTCCATAAGGGACGTTCCCTCACTCTTGGGGGTAAAACTGTAGGCTCCCATAGCTGCGGGAATCAGTATGGTGTCGCCGGCCGATATCTCCTCGCTGCCGCCATCCCAGGTGAGGGTCGCGGCACCGGCTGTGCACATATAAATGATGCAGCTGTTAAAGTTGTCGCTGTCCGACTCATACTTCGAAGTGAGCGGCAGCACACTTATGGTAAACCACTTGCAGTCGCACACGACTCCTCTGGCCATAGCGGCGGGGCGGAAAAGTTCCGCAGCCTTGTATTTTTCGTAGTCTATGCAGTCGATGGCCTCGTCCAGATGGATGGCGCGCCTTGTGGCGGGATTGTTCTCGAAGCCCCAGTCATACAGGCGCAGCGTCGCATCGCTGTTCTCCTGAATCTCGGCTATCACAATGCCGCCTTCCGCCGCGTGTACGGTACCAGCCTTGATGTAGAAGCAGTCACCCGGCTTCGGCCGGTAAATATTCAGGATATCGGTGATGGTGCCGTCCTTGCACTTGGCATAGAATTCGGCCGCAGTGGTGTCGCGGTTCAGGCCCATATAGACGCGGGCATCGGGCTTGGCATCCACTACATACCAGAACTCGTTCTTGCCCAGGCAGTCGTAGCGCTCCGCCGCAATCTGGTCGGTGGGGTGCACCTGCACCGAAAGGCGTCCCTCCACGTTCAGATATTTGACGAGCAGGGGGAATTGATTGCCGAAATACTCATAAATGTTGTCTCCCACAAGGTCACCGAGGTAGGTCTCCAATATCGAGAAAAGGTCGTTATCCTTCAGGAAACCATTTGTAATCACGGAACTGTGGTCCTCGCCGAACTCATACAGCTCGAAGGATTCGCCTATGCTCTCGAGATTGACGCCGTCATCTTCCTGGCTGGGGGCGGCCTTCTTGCCAAGTTTATTCTTCAGGGCATTCCCGCCCCAGCGCTTCTCCACTTGCAGCGGGGCGAACTTTAAAGGATATAATGCTTTCGTCATTTTTGTAATTCTTATAGATGATATAAATAACAGCCGCCACGATGACTACGCTGGCAACAAGCAGCGCAATGTACCAGTCGTGGGGTAGGATACTGGCATATGTAGCCGTAATGGGCATATCGGGAAATATGAATGCCATCACCTGAGAGAGCGCGTTGTTGGCAAAATGGATGGCGATGGTGCACCAGAGACTGTGGGTTTTGAAGTACACCCAACCCATAAAGATGCCCAGCCCGAAGGCCACCGTGCCCTGCTGCAGATTGCCGTGCAGAAGGGCGAACAGAAAGGCGGAGAAGATGATGGCGAACCACGGTTTGCCGTTGGAAAGCAGGCCGCGGCAGATGACGCCCCGGCAGAGCATCTCCTCGCACAGGGGAGCCAGGATTACCGTCGACAACACCATATCCACAGGACGGGAGGTGTCAAACATCCGCTTGAAGGCCTCCTCCATCAACTCCGACATTGGGAAAAGATTGCTCAGCGGTTCCAGAAGTACGCCCAGGAAAGGGGTGACGAAAAAAACCAGCAGCATCACCGGCACCATACTCTTGAAACGGCCGGTGCGGGGCTCGTGGACCGGGACAAAACCCATACCGAGCCTTTGGTTGCGGCGGGACGCGAACCAGGCCCATGCAAGGGGGAAAGCCATGCTCACGGCATATACCAGCGAAGTGGAATTGATGCCGGCCAGGGTAACGGCCGCAGCGATAAGCGACCCCAAGAAAAAAATCGCGACGAGCAGGAGACTCCTGGCCCAGTCGGGCAAATAAAAATCCATTGGTAGTACTATTTTGTTTCAAATTTAATAATTTTGCGTACTATGTCAATACTTACCAAGGCGGGCGAGAAGATTTCGGAGCTTAAAGGCAGGCATCCGTGGCTGCGCATCGTGCTCAATAAATACTTCATCGCCACTCTGGTATTTGTTTTGCTGATACTCTTCAACAGCCGTACCAGCCTGCACCAGATGCTTGAGAGTATGTCCACCCTCCGCAAGCAGAAGAAACAGGAGATGTACTACAGACAGGCCATCAAGTCCACCGATGAAAGAATCAAGCAATTGACCTCGAACAAGGATACCCTCGAGATGTTTGCCCGCGAGAATTATTATTTTCTGGAAGATGGAGAAGATGTCTTTATTGTTGAAAAGAACGAAGAATAGGTTATGAAACATTTATCTAGATTATTCCTTATCATTTTTTGTGCAGCCCTTCTGACAATATCGTGCGAAAAAGAGCCTCAAGGCGGCGAGGACGAGCCTACATACGCCGAAACCGTACGGAGACAGGCCCTGGAGAAGGCTCAGAAATATCTGAAAGAAGAGCTGATGGACAATTACTATTACTGGTACGACAAAGTCCCCTACAAGGCTTACTCATACAAGACAGATATCGAAAGCTATTTCTACAGCCTGCTTTATTCGAAAGACCGGTGGAGCTGGATGATGGACGGCCAGGAGTACATCGCAGATGAGACGGGGGTTGTAAGCGGCACTTACGGGGCCAGTTTCGGGCAGCCCTGTATGGACCTTTCTAAATATTTCGAGGATGACGTCAACGTGGTGGTCAGATTCGTATATCCCGGTTCTCCCTTTGACAAGGCAGGCATCACCCGCGGATGCGTGCTCACGGCCCTGGACAACAAGTCTGTGCTGAATTACTACCTCAACGAACTTGACCCCCACTTGGATGAGCTCAACGAACTTCTGGGCAACCCGAGCACTGCCCAACCCCACACATTCCAGTTCAGGAAACCCGACGGAGAGCTTCTGACGGTGAGCGTGGCGGCTGCCCAGACCCTCAATACCCGTCCCTGCCTGGTCAAGAAAATATTCACGTCAGACGACTACCCGGGCCTCACCCAACCGGTAGGTTATTTCAATTATCTGTCATTCAAGGCAGACGATGACGCCGGCGGCAAATCGATGCTCGAAGACATCACAGAGGCTATGGACTATTTCGGGCAGAACAACGTCAAAACCCTTATAGTGGATCTTCGCTACAACGGCGGCGGTGACTCCCGCGCCAGCAACCTGCTGGTAAGTTACCTCGCCCCCGAAAGTGCCCGCGGAAAGGTGTATGTCAACCGCATCCACAACGACAAGATGAGTTCCGAAAACGAGTCAACCGCCGTCCAGGCTCCGGCAAAAGCGATTGAAGACCTTAAGGAAAGTAAAATCACGCTCGCCTGCACCCCTGATTCGCCCGGATTCGAACAGCTGTATTTTATCACCGGCCGCGGCAGTGCATCTGCCAGTGAGATGTCCCTCAACGGGCTCAAGCCCCTGGCCAACCTCAAGCACGTCGGCGATACCACATACGGCAAGCCGAACGGTATGTACGTCTTCTACTATCCGAACGACAACGCCGCAAGGGCCAAGTACAGCAGGGGCGACTATAGCAAGCTCAAATATGTGTTCCTGCCCATCTGCTTCTATAATTCCAATGGTCAGGGGCAGCATATCCCTGACGATGGCATTATTCCCGACGTCACCTACCCCGACGACCTGTACCACGATTTTGACGCAACCGAAATGAATATCGCCGCCTGTCTCCACGATGTTGCCAACGGTGCCTTTCCTCCCGTACCCAAGCCCAAGACCAGGCAATCGACGAAATCCGCAAACGGAAAACCTGTCATATTCAAAAGTGAAGAAGATTCCAATGAAAATTGGGGCAGATATGTCGTAAAACCCCACTTTTTATAAATTTATTTTGTTTTTTTGGAAAATTGGTATAACTTCACGAAAAATAAAAACAAACATCTAATTATTAACCAAATAACTACTCATTATTATGAAAAAACTCGTTGAACAGATCAATGCTGAAATCGAATTGTTCCAGAAGAACGCTGCCGCCCAGGTAGAGAAAGGCAACAAAGCTGCAGGTACCCGCGCCCGCAAAGCCGCTCTCAACATCAGCAAACTTATGAAGGACTTCCGTAAAGCATCTGTAGAGGCTGCCAAATAATTTTGGACAATAACCTTATTCAAGGCATAAGAATCGGTCAACGCGTTTGACCGATTCTTTTTTTTGCCGTATCTTCGCCTACTGTTATGAACAGCAACTGGCTGATTTACACGCTCGGTATTCTGGCCCAGGGCCTATTTTCGGCCCGGATGATTGTCCAGTGGATTATCTCGGAGAAAGCCAGGCGGGCCACCTCCCCCACCATCTACTGGATGCT
>CACYEB010000236.1 GCA_902773305.1 uncultured Bacteroidia bacterium | reverse complement strand
GCAGGTGTTGCAATGGGCCTTATCACAGACGAGAAGGACCCCAACAACCGCTATGCAATCCTCACCGATATCCTCGGCGACGAAGACCACCTTGGCGATATGGACTTCAAGGTGACCGGTACTGCCGACGGTATCACAGCAACCCAGATGGACATCAAGGTTGACGGCCTCAGTTACGATGTGCTGGCAAAGGCACTCGAGCAGGCACGCCAGGGGCGTATGCACATTATGGGCGAGATGCTCAAGACCATCAGCGAACCCCGCGAAGATTACAAGCCGTTCGTACCCCGCATCAAGAGCTTCGAGGTTGACAAGGAATTCATCGGTGCCATCATCGGCAAGGGTGGTGAAACCATCCAGAAGATCCAGGCTGAAACCGGCGCTGTCATCAATATCGATGAAATCGACGGCAAGGGCGTCGTGGACATCGCAACCAACGATGCCGACGCTATGCAGAAAGCATACGACTGGATTATGGGCATATGTGCAGTTCCCGAGGTCGGTCAGGTATACCACGGCAAGGTAACTTCCATACTGGAGTTCGGTGCCTTTGTGGAGATTCTTCCCGGCAAGGAAGGTCTGCTGCACATCAGTGAACTTGACTGGGGCAAGACCGAGAAAGTCGAAGATATCCTGCAGGAAGGCGACGAGGTCGATGTAAAACTGCTCGAGGTCGATGCAAAGACCGGCAAGTTGCGTCTGAGCCGTCGCGCCCTCCTGGAGAAACCCGAAGGCTATGTGGAGCCCGTCCGCAGGCCGCGTCCGAGCGGTGACCGCCGTGAAGGAGGCCGTGGCGAGCGTCGCGAGGGCCGTGGCAACGACCGCCGTGGTGGTGACCGTCGTGAAGGCCGCAGCAATGACCGTGGCGAACGTCGCGAGCACCGTCCCCGCGAGAACAAACCCAGCGAGGAATAATCACTGATAAACGATAGCGTAACGGCTGCGGGGGATGCCTCGCGGCCGTTTCTGTTTTTGGATTGTCGTACACAAAATGCAAAAAACATTTTATATCGCTTGCGACATAAAATGTTTTTACTATCTTTGCATCGTGAACGACATAAATAACAATTAATATAAAAGACAATGGACAAACAGAAATCAATCGCAACTCTCCAGGCATACGCAACCGGCCTGGCAGCACAGTCACTCCAGCACAAGGTGCAGGGTAAAATTTTCGCAGACCAGGGCTTCGGGAAGCTCGGCAGCAAGTATGCAGAACACGCAGCAGAGGAGATGGCGTGGGTAGACAAATTCATAGAGCGCATCCTGGATCTGGGTGCAACCCCCCAGGTAGAGACGGCTCCGTCAATGCCCGTTACTACCGACCCCGTGGAATATATCAAGGCCGACCTTGAGGTTTCCCGCAGAGAGGTTCCCATCCTGATGCAGGTTACCCGCTCTCTGGAAGATGATTTCAAAACCTACGACATTCTGCGCGACTACGCTCTGGACGAGGAAGAGGATATGCTCTGGAGCGAGACACAGCTGGATCTCATTGAAAAGATCGGCCTGCAGAACTGGCTTGTAAAACAGATGTAAACAGATATGGCAAAAAGATTATTAACCATCGCGCTGACGATTATGATTGCACTGTCGGCCGCGGCCCAAAACAAAACAAATATGGCTAAGATATACGATTTCAAGGCACTCAGCAACAGGGGTGCAGAGGTAGATTTCTCACAGTATGAAGGCAAGGTCCTTCTGATAGTAAACACCGCCTCAAAGTGCGGCTTCACTCCCCAGTACGACGGTCTGGAGGCCCTCTACGAGAAATATAAAGACCAGGGACTGGTCATCATAGGCTTCCCTTGCGACCAGTTTGCACATCAGGAACCCGGCAGCGACGATGAAATCGCAGAATTCTGCCGCTTGAACCACGGCGTCACCTTCCCGCTGATGAGCAAGATAGAGGTCAACGGAGAGAACACCCACCCCATCTTCACATGGCTCAAGGAGAATGCTCCCGCCGAGGAATACAAAGGTTTCAAGGCAAAATCTGCCGCAAAACTTTTCAAGAAAATCAGCAACAGCGTAGAGAAAGACAATGACATCAAGTGGAACTTCACCAAGTTCCTGGTTGGCCGCGACGGCAGCACTGTAAAGCGCTACGCTCCCACCACCACTCCCGCGAAGATGGAGAAGGACATCGCTTCAATGCTCTAAATCTCCAATACCCGGGCAATGAAAGAAGAGTTCAAACTGGACAATCAGCTTTGCTTCAGGCTATACACAGCTTCGCGGCTGCTGACCCAGGCGTACACCCCGCTGCTGAAAGACCATAACCTGACCTACCCGCAGTATCTGGTGCTGCTGGTGCTCTGGGAGCAGGACTGCCAGCCGGTGAACGACATCGCCCACAGGCTGTTCCTGGAGACCAACACGGTGACCCCGTTGCTCCAGAGGATGGAAAAGGAGGGCATCGTGACCCGCACCAGAGGCGAGACCGACGCAAGGCAAACCATAGTGTCGCTCACCCCAAAGGGTCTTGCCCTGCAGGATAAACTCACCGATGTTCCCCAAAAGATTGGCCGCGCAGTGGTGTGCGGCAGCCTGACGCCGGAGAGCGTTCCCACCCTCTTCTCCCAGCTGGACGGTATCGTCGCCGCCCTCAGCGTGAAATAGGCCGTAAACGTCAAAATAAAGCCGGCAGGAAACTTATCCTGCCGGCTTTATTATTTTCACCCAAACAGATATTATACCATTCCGGAGAAGCCCATAAAGGCCAGGGCCATAATGCCGGCAGTGATAAGGGCGATGGGTATACCCTTGAAAGGCTTGGGTACGTTGCTGGTCTCAAGTTGCTCGCGAATGGCGGCAAACAGGGTAATGGCCAGGCCGAAACCTATTGCTGAAGCGATGGCGAACACCACCGACTCACCCAGGTTGAGCATTCCGGTCTCGCCACCGAAGGTGAACTGCTTCTGCACCACCATAAGGGCGACGCCGAGCACGGCGCAGTTGGTGGTGATCAGAGGCAGGAAAATGCCCAGGGACTGATACAGCGCCGGACTGATTTTCTTGAGGATTATCTCAACCATCTGTACCAGGCCCGCGATGACCAGAATGAAGGTCACGGTCTGCATATAGACCATATTCAAGGGCACCAGCACATAGTTCTGCAACATCCAGGTGACGCAGGTGGCAAGGGCCATCACGAATGTCACTGCCAGCGACATCCCCACTGCCGTATTTACCTGTTTGCTGACACCAAGGAAAGGACAAATGCCCAAGAACTGCGATAGGACGATATTGTTGACAAATATCGCAAATACCAAAATAAGGAGAATTGTCATAACCTATGCCCTCCCCTGTGTTAATTTGTTGAACAAAGCCATCAGCAGGCCGAGCACCAGGAAAGCGCCCGGGGCAAGCACGAACACCAGGATACCGTCGCCCTGAAGGAAGTTCCAGCCAAAGAAACTGCCGCTACCAAGTATTTCGCGCACCAGGCCGATCACCGTAAGCGAGAGGGTGAATCCAAGTCCGATTCCAAGGCCGTCGCAAGCCGAATCAAGCACCGTATTCTTGTTGGCGAAAGCCTCTGCACGCCCCAGCACTATGCAGTTGACCACAATCAGAGGGATAAACAATCCCAGCGTCTCGTACAGGGACGGCAGGAAGGCCTGCATCAATAGCTGTATAATGGTCACGAATGCCGAAATAATCACGATATAACTCGGAATGCGGACCTTGTCGGGGATAAACCTGGCCACGGCACTTATCACTATGTTCGACAGCGTCAACACCACCAGCGTGGCAAGGCCCATACCCATACCGTTGAGCGCCGAGGTGGTCGTCCCCAGCGTGGGGCACATACCCAGCACCAGCACAAAGGTCGGGTTGTCTTTTATTATACCTTTCTTAATGAGATCAATTGGCTTCATCACTTCCTCCTTCGCCGGCCTGCGGCGTTGCTGAGCTCACAGCATCGGCTCCGTTTCCCGAAGCAGCGAGATATACACTATATGCCTTTGCAACCGCAGACGTGAATGCCTGCGATGTAATTGTCGATGCGCTTATGGCGTCCACGTCGCCGCCATTCTTCTTGATTGCAAGATTGAACTCGGCGGGATTGCGGGACTCGAACTGGGTACGGAAGTGACTTGACGCATCTGTTATCTTAGCACCAAGACCGGGGGTTTCCGTGTGCGAAATGACATCGGTAGAGCAAATCCTGCCTTCTGAAGTAAAGCCCACCATCAGATTAAGGGGGCCTCCGAAGCCGGCCGTTGACGTTTCAATGGCGTACCCCGCCACAGTCGTGTCATCTGCCATCGCCTTGTGCACTTTGAAACTCTCGCCGCCCAGAGTCACCGTCGTATCAATTGTGGCACCCCCGTAGGAAGGAAGCACCTTGGCGATAGCCCTGGCGGTCTTGGCCTCTGTCACCTTGAGTATCTTTTTCTCGGTGAGGGCATTGACCACCGACAGCAGCAACGCGCAGACCAAGGCTATGCCGCCCAGCGAAATGAGCATATTCTTTAAAGAAGATTCCAATTTTTCCATATCAAAAACCTCCTTTTAAGCGGCAAACCGTTTGGGTTTGCAATATTTATTGATCAGCGGGACGGCCATATTGCCGATGAGGATTGCAAACGACACACCCTCGGGATAAGAGCCGAAATAACGTATGAGCACCGTCATAACCCCTATCAGCACACCGTAGATAACCATTCCGGCGGGCGACATGGGTGAAGTGACATAGTCGGTCGCCATAAAAATGGCACCCAGCAGCAGGCCGCCGGTGAGCAGATTGAAACCGGGACCGGTAAACCTGGCGGGATTGATCAGCCAGAAGATGGTAGTAAGCAACGCTACGGTGCCCAGGATCGAGAGGGTGATGTGCGGACGGATAACCTTCTTCACCAGCAGATAGATGAATCCGGCAATGAGGGCCAGTGCAGATATCTCACCCACAGAGCCTCCGGCGCGTGCAAACAACATATGCCAGCCGCTCAGATTGCCGTCGGCGATAATCTGGCTGGCAGGTATCCCCTGATGCAGTCCCTCGTTTATGGCTGCCAGCGGGGTTGCCCCGCTGAAGGCGTCGATGCCCAGCCATCCGTGAGGAGCCGCCCAGGTGGTCATAATTGCCGGAAACGATACCAGCAGGAACACGCGGCCGAAAATTGCGGGATTGAAGATATTCTGGCCGAGTCCGCCGAAACACATCTTGGCGATGCCTATGGCTGCCAGACCTCCCAGGAGGGCAATCCACCAGGGAGCGGCGGGCGGCAGGTTCAAGGCCAGCAGCACGCCTGTAAGTACGGTTGCCTCGATACAGGGTATCCGGCGGCCCATCAGATATTTCTCTATAAGGAACTCGCACAGCACGCAACTTGCCACGCACACGACCAGAAGCAACAATGCATTCCAGCCGTAGAACAACAGCGAAACCAGCGTCGCCGGAGCAAGTGCAATCAGCACATCGGTCATCAGAACCTTTGTAGTAGTGGGGTTCTGGAAGTGCGGGGAAAGTGAAACAGTAAGTCTTGCCATAATCTTTTCTCCTACTTTTTAGCCCTTGCGCGGATTATCTTCATAACGTCGGCCTTGCCGGTACGCACTATATCCAGCAGCGGTATGTGCGCCGGACAGGTGGACTGGCAGCAGCCGCATTCGATGCAGTCATAAATCCTGTTCTCTTCCAGAGCTGCGTTGTCACCGGCTCGTCCAAGACGGTTGAGCAACCAGGGCTCAAGTCCCATAGGGCAGGCCTGGGAACATTTGGCACAACGGATACAGGGAGTCTCAGGCTGGCGGGCCGTCTGTTCTGCGGTAAGAAGCAGCAGGCAGGACGAACCCTTGAGGGTGGTTGCTTCGAGATTGGCCACCGACTTACCCATCATCGGTCCGCCGGAAACCACCTTTACAGCCTCCTTCGGCAGGCCGCCCACAGCATCCAGGATGGCCGAAATCGGCGTACCTATGCGCACCCTGAAGTTGCGCGGCTGCGGCAGGCACTCTCCGGTCACTGTCATTATACGGTCGATCAGCGGACGGTTTTTCTGAACTGCCTGATAAACGGCATACGATGTGGCGACGTTCTGAACCACGCACCCGGTATCGATAGGCAGGGCACCGCTGGGTACGCGAAGGCCTGTGATGGCGTCAATAAGTTGCTTCTCACCACCCTGCGGATATTTCTTCTTCATCATAACCACGTCGATGCCGACATACCGGAGAGTGGCGTCGCTGATGGCATCGAACGCCTCGGGTTTATTCTCTTCGATGGCTATAACAATGGTCTCGACGCCCAGCACACGGGCCATGATGCGTGCGCCCAGCACAACTTCGTGAGGGTGCTCCCGCATCAGGCGGTCGTCGGCAGTCACGTAAGGCTCACACTCGACTCCGTTGATTATCAGGCACTCCGCCTTCTTTTCCCGAGGCGGGGCAAGTTTTATGTGAGTGGGGAATGTGGCTCCGCCCATTCCGACGATGCCGGCGTTTTTGATTTTCTCCAGCAGGCTCTCCGCAGAGCCTTTGATTTCACGCTCTATCCGGTCGGTGTTGAAAATACCCTCGGCAAACTCGTCACCTTCCACATCGATGCAAACGTGCATCACCATATTGCCCACGATATCTGCACGCGGTTCCACCGCAGTCACCGTACCGCTCACGGAAGAGTGTACGAAACCCGACATAAATCCCGTGGGGGTCCCTATCACCTGTCCTACTTTTACCCTGTCGCCCTTCTCGACACAGGGGGTCGCAGGGGCTCCGAGATGCTGTGCCATCGAAATGGCGACCTTGGCAGGTATGGGGAACTGCTCTATTGCGGCATCCTTGGCTATCTTATGGTCGTCCCAGTGGACGCCTCCCATCTTGAAAGTTTTGTTTTTCATCAGGAAACTCCTCCACTAAACAAATCGAGATCAATGACTTCTTCGCGGTCCTCCGCCTTGGGAGCAGCCTTGGGCTTGCGCGGGGCACGTTTCTTTGGTGCGGGAGCCGCGGCTGCGACAGGCGCGGCACTTTCTTCAGACTTCTCCACGGGGAACTCCACTTCCATAGGAGCCGCCACCTTGGGCGCTTCCTTCAAAGGCTCGGCAGGTTTTTCCTCCTTGGGTGCCTCTTTCACGGGTTCCACCGGTTTTTCTGCCTTTGGGGCCTCTTTCACGGGTTCCGCCGGTTTTTCCACCCTGGGAGTCTCTTTCACTGTTTCAATCGATTTCTCCTGCTTTGGAACAACTTTGAACGAAGCCGCCGATTTGGGCACGGGCCTGGACTCGGGCGCCTCTTCTACGGTCACCTTAGGCTCACGCGGCTTGCGGCCCGCAGGCTGTGCAGCAGCCGGTGCCTTGGCTTCCCTGGAAACCTTGGGGGGCTTCGGGGTTCCCGAAGGTTCGTCTGTCTCCTTTCCCACTACAGGGACGGCGGCAGGAGCCGCTTTCTTCACGGGGAAATTCAGTTTATGTATGGCTCCGGTAGGACATTCGTCCACACACTTGGCGCATAGCTTGCACTTTGCAGCATCGATGTAGGCAAGGTTGTCTTCAACCACGATTGCATCGTGAGGGCAGACCTTCTGGCACTTGGCACAGCCTATGCAGGCTGCCTTGCAGGCCTTGCGGGCAACCGCCCCCTTGTCCTTACTGCTGCACTTGACAACGACCTTGAGGCCGCGCGGACCTTTTGGCCGTAATTCAATAATCGCTTTAGGGCAAGCCTTCGTGCACGCGCCGCATCCGGTGCACTTGGCCTCGTCAACCACGGGCAGGCCTGTGGCGGCGTCCATCTTGATTGCATCAAACTTGCAGACGGCGGTGCAGTCACCGCAACCGAGACAGCCGAACCGGCAGGCCGTATCGCCACTGTAGAGCGACGCTTTGACCTTGCACGACTTATAGCCTTCGTAATTGCTGGTCAGCGGGCGGTTTTCACAACTACCGTTGCATCTTACCACAGCCACTCTGGGAGCCTGGGCAACCGCAGATTTGCCAAGAAGGGCCGCTATTTTGGACATAGTGTCGCTGCCCCCCACCGGGCACAGCGCATCACCCAGATCTTCCATCGCCACCAGTTTGGTCGCAAAATCGCGGCAGCCTGCACATCCGCAGCCACCGCAGTTGGCACCGGGCAGCAGGGCCTCCACCTTGTCTATCCGGGCGTCCTCTTCGACTTTGAACTTACTTGCTACGAGAAAAAGGATTGCCGCTACCAGCAACCCTATCGCAGTAAGAATAATTACGGTAATAAGTATCGGATTCACACTTGACAGGTTATAGTTCTATGGTAAAGACAAACTCTTTGTCCAATTTATCTTTAAAGGTAGCAAAAATAATGTAATAAAGAGCAACAGCAGCCAAAGAAATCAATCCCACCCAAAGTTGCGGGAGGCTGAATGCCGACAGAATCAGCACCGAGGCCATCAACACTACCAGCGGCACCCCGTATGCCAGTATGGCCGCCTTCAGCCCTGCAGATTCACTCAGAACCAGATTCACGGTGTCGCCCACCTGCAATCCGGCAGAAGCCGTGGCGACAGTCTGAGGCACAACCACAACACTCACACGGGAGTCACCGGCACCGCAGACGCCTTTGGCGTGGCAGGCATCGCAGGCCGACTTATTCACAATCTCTACGCTGATCCCTTCGCGGTCAATCTCCACGATTCTGCCCTCGTGTACTATCTTTGCCTGCTTTTTGCCCATATCATTTAATTGGTTCCACCGGATACCGGCCTCCGCTGACGGAGGTTATCCGGCCGTTGATGCTCCCTACCGCAACCGGTGCCGAGAAAAAGAGTATGGTTTTGTCTTCGCCAGTACTGGTCCACAGATATACGGGAGCCACGCGGCCGTCCGGACTGCCGGATACGGCTATGGCGGACTCCTTCGAGAGCACCTCTCCGCCGTCCCGGCGGTACATCTGCATACAATACTTATCGGTTGCAAAGGTGCCCATCTCCGGTGCCTTCTTGTTCTCCGACTTTACATAGCTGACATATATGTCGTACACATTGCAGTCCAAAGCCGCCAGACAGTGCATCTGTCCCCCCTTCTCCTTGAGCGAGGCAAGGTCGTGGGCCCTGATGACATAAAGCGCCTCTATCACATCGTATATCGGGCTCGACGCGGTGAAAACTGTGTCACGCACACCGCGGGTACTCTTGTCAACGTGGGCGCTGAGTCTTTTCCCGCCGTTGGTCCAGGTGTAACTGTTCTTTGCCCAGTAGTCGCCTTCCGTCTGCTCGCGGAAGAAGTTCAAAGGGGTCAGGTCGTCAGAGGAGAAACGGCTGTCGTAGAAGTAGTTCACCTTGACAAGATTCCCTACCAGGTTGCTGGTCGCCCCCTTGGTAAGAAGCCTGAAGCAGGGGGTCCCCTTATATGTCTCTTCCGTTATATTCATCTCCAGTTTGGCGATGTCGGCCGATATCACGCCCAGTTTGTAGTTGAGTTTGTATGAACACTTTTCACCGCCCTGGAAAGGGAAATCACCTGCGGAGGCATTTATCGGGAGGAAAAATGCCAGGAAAGCAGTCACTGCAAGAATCAAATCAGAACGTCTCATTGTCAAAATCCAAGTTTGCAGATGATATATTCAAATTTGACTCCACATTTTCATATTCAATGCCGGATTCGGGACCATACATCGAATTTGCATCGACGAATTTGGCCTCTTCCTTTATGAAACGCATCTCCACATCCTTGGTCTCGCCATTGCGATGCTTGGCGATAATCAACTCTGTATAACCTGGATAGAGATCAGGACCCTCTACTCCGACCACCTCGGGACGATGGATAAACATCACTATGTCGGCATCCTGCTCGATCGCTCCGGATTCACGAAGGTCGCTGAGTTGCGGGCGTTTGTTTCCGCCGCGTGTCTCCACCGAACGGTTGAGCTGCGACAGGGCGATGATGGGGATGTCCAGCTCCTTGGCGATGGCCTTGAGCGAACGTGATATGGCGCTCACCTCCTGCTCGCGCATACTGCGGAGTTCGGGCGGACCCGTCATAAGCTGAAGGTAGTCTATGATGATAAGTTTGACCCCGTGTGTATGCACCAGACGGCGGGCTTTGGCACGGAACTCATAAATCGAAAGGGCGGATGTGTCGTCTATCCAGAGAGGTGCGCGGGAGAGACGGGCGATGCGCTCGTTGAGGATGTTCCAGTCCTCGGGATCGCGGAACTTCTTGGCTCCCCAGATTTTGCTGCTCTCCAGACCGGTTTCACCCACCAGGACGCGCTTAAGGAGCTGTGTCTCGCTCATTTCCAGGGAAAACAGCCCCACCGGGATATTGTGCTCTACCGCCATATTGCGGGCCATTGTGAGGACAAAAGCCGTTTTACCGACGGAGGGGCGGGCAGCCAGGATAATCAAGTCGGATTTCTGCCAGCCGTAAGTCACCACATCTATGCCACGGTAGCCGCTGGGAACCCCGGAAAGGCCGTCAGTACGGTTCTGTCCCTCCTGGATTTCTTCTATGGCGCGTGTCAGAACGCTGCTTACCGGAGAGGTATCCTTGCGCATATTGCGGTCGGCAAGTTCAAATATGTCCTGCTCGGCTGTCTGCAGCAAATCATCCACGGGAAGGGCGTCTTCAAAAGCGTTCTTCTGAATGTTGTGGGAAATGGCTATCAACTCGCGCTGGATATACTTCTGGAGAAGTATCTTGCAGTGATAGTCGGTATTGGCCGCAGCGCTGATGCGCATACTCATCTCGCTCAGGTAAGCCGCTCCGCCCACCTCCTCGAGCTCTCCCCTGCGGGTCAGCTCGTCGGCCACCGTGAGGATATCGACCTTGTCGTTGCGGGCAGCGATTTCGCGGATCGCCTCAAAAATCTTGCGGTTTCCCTCTTTGTAGAAGCACTTGTCGTTGAGCTGGTCCAGGACATCCGACACGACCTCGCTCTCGAGCATCATAGCGGCCAAAACCGCCTCTTCGATCTCTATCGCTTGAGGCGGCTTTCTCCCACTTTCGGCAGATATCTGGGCGATGTCTGCGCGCTTTGGTTTCTTTGCAGGCGGCACGGATTACTCTTCTGTCTTGTATTCTTCTTTGTATTCCGGATTGACAAGAATGCGCCCGCAATACTCACAGACTATGATTTTCTTGCCCTGAATGATATCCAGCTTGCGCTGGGGAGGAATCTGGTTGAAGCAGCCGCCACAGGCTTCACGCTCTATGGTGACCACTGCCAGATGGTTTTTGGCAGCACCGCGGACGCGGTTATAAGCGACAAGCATACGTTCGTCCAACTTTTTGCTCAGCACCTCTTTCTCTGCCAGGAGTTTCTCCTCTGCAGCAGCCGTCTCTTCTATGATGGTCTCGAGTTCCTTCTTCTTCTCTTCGAGATTGGCCTCGAAAATATCGAGACGGGCGCGGGTTTCATCTATGGTTGCGCGTTTCTCTGCGAGGGCACGTTCACACTCGCCGATGCGTTTCTCGCAAACCTGCTGCTCAAGACTTTGGTATTCGATCTCCTTGCCCAGGGATTCATATTCGCGGTTGTTCTTGACGTTTTCCTGCTGCTTTGAATACTTCTCAATCAGCAGGCCCGCTTCCTGGATGGAGTGACGCAACTCGGCCTGCTTCTTTTCAATCTCCACTATCTCTTCTTCTGCGTTTGCTATGCGGGTCTTGAGTCCCTCGACCTCGTCTTCCATATCCTGGACTTCCAGCGGGAGCTCGCCCCTCTGGAGATGGATCTTGTCGATAGCCGTATCCTTGAGCTGTATCTGATAGAGGGTGCGCAGCTTCTCGTCCATAGTGACGCCGTCAGCCGCAGAAGACTCTGCCTGTGCCACGGAGACGAAGGTTTCCTTCTCGTCGATAGGGGTAACTATTGCCTGTTTCTTTTTTGTTGCCATAAGCCGGTATCAAAAATAATGTATTGGATTATTGTCTTTTTCTGTCCGAAGGACTGCAAAGTTACTGTTTTTTTCACGAAGTAGCGAAAATAGTTTGTCAACTATGGCAATTTCGCTCTCGAAGTGGCCCACGTCCAGCAGCATAAACCCCTTTTCGGTAAAGAACTGATGGTAACTCAGATCGCCGCACAAGTATGCCTGGGCCCCGCTGTCAACGGCATCCTGCAACATTCCTGCGCCGCTGCCGCTGCATAGCGCCACCTTTTCCACAGGTCCTTCAATGGGAGCCGAAGTGCGCACTATCCTGAGAGAAAACTTCTCTTTGACGAAGGCTATGAATTCGCGGCTGTCCATAGGCCGGGGAAGACGGCCGCACAGGCCAAACCCGTCTTCACACAACGGATGGCGGTCCACCAGCCCCAACCGGTCCGCCATAAGGTCATTCACGCCACCTGCCGCCTTGTCGGCGTTGGTGTGGGCGGCATACACCACTATATCGTTCTTAATTGCCAGGGTAATGACGGAGCCGAGGAAGGTATCGTCGCTTATCTTCTTGATGCCGCGGAAAATCAGCGGATGGTGCGTGACAATCATATTTGCACCTCGCCTTACCGCCTCCTTCACCAGGTCCGGGGTGCAGTCAAAACCCACCAGCACGCCGCGCACCTCGGTGTCGGGACTGCCGATACAGAAACCCGAATTGTCCCACTCCGCCGCCATCGAGGCAGGAGCGAACCGCTCTATCACTGCGGCTATCCCGGATGCTTTCATAACTCTAGATTTCGTCGTGGACCTGCTGCAGCATATCGCGGATATTCTTCAGGCGGAATGCCACATCGGCACGGTTGTCGCCCTGGGAATTGTTTTTCATCACTTTGGCGGCGCCATCAAGGGTCATCCCCTGCTCCTTGATGTAAAAGTGCAGTTTCTTGAAAGTTTCAACATCGTCGGGAGAGAAGAGACGGTTGCCCTTCTTGTTGCGCATCGGATTGATCAGTTCGGGAAAAGTGTTTGCCCAGAAACGCACCAGGGAGGTGCTTTCGCCGATGATGGAGGCTACTTCGCCGATTGTGTAACAGATTTTTGCCATATCATTAATATTCAAATCAGTCAAGTGACTGGCCGGTAGTATTTGCCACCAGCAGCATTTCGCCGTAGGCAGAAGGGCTCAGGGATGCGAAGAAATAGTTCACCGGATCCATAGCCCTCCCCTCTTTGCGCACCTCATAATGCAGGGATGCTGTAAACGAAGCCCCGCTGCTGCCCACCTTGCCTATAACCCTGCCCCTTTTCACATTCTGGTTGATCGCCACGTAAATATCGCTCAAATGGGCATATACCGTACGAAGCCCGGAGCCGTGGTCTATGACCACCAGATTGCCCAGCCCTTTGCCCTGCCGCAACACGTCCACCACCCTGCCGTCTGCAGTGGCAATGACCTCGGTGCCGTAGGGTGCCATCAGGTCGATGCCGTTATGCTGCATCATCGATTTGAAAAAGGGGTTTATCTTTTTGCCCACGGTGGCCCCTGTTGCCGCGAGGGTAAAATTACGCAAAGGTATCACCGACGGGAAGTTATCCCGGCTGAACTTTTCGTCTGCCAGACGGTCGCCGATGGCTCCTATCAGACGGTCCACCTGTGCCGCAGACACCGCCAGACGCTCCAGTTGCTGCCGCGATTCCTCTATCAGGGACGCCTCCCCGGCAGAATAGTACTCCTCAAGCACATCCGGAGAGTCAGTCGGCATAACCGCATCGAAATCAGGCGGGGCGGCATCGAATATATCCTTGTATATCTTGCTGTCACGTGCCTCCAGTCCCTCGATGACATCATCCACCATATCGCTGCGCTCCAAAAGGTTGGCGTAATGCTCCTGCAGATAGGCATTTTCCTGCTCCAGCGCCTTTTCCTGGCGGTTGGAATAAAACAGTGCAAACAGCGTGTAGAAAAAAGCCGCGGCGACGATACCGCCCGCAAGGAAACGCAGAACCCTGGCCGCCACCTTGCCGGGCGAAGGCCTGTGCTCTTCGAAAGAGCCTGTCTCCTTGTTGAAAACGAATAACTTACGGCTCATCGTTTACCTGTGGTTTATCTTGGCCGCCGGGGTGACCATTGTCATATACGTCCTGGGGTCTATATTCTTGTCAAAATAATTGGCCGGATTGATCTGCTGCGACTTGTACATCACCTCGTAGTGGAGATGGACTCCTGTGGCCTGTCCGCTGCTCCCCATCGTGGCAATCTGGTCACCCCGGCGGACTTTCTGCCCCTGTACCACGTTGGTGGAAAGAAGATGGGCATAACGGGTGGAGTAACCGAAGCCGTGATCTATGTCTATCTCGTTGCCGTAACCCCGCTCGCTGTACTTGACCTCTGTCACAACACCGTCGGCTGCGGCATATATGGGTGTCGAGCGCGGGCCGGAGATATCAGTGCCGCTATGGAAGAAAACCGACTGGAATATGGGGTGCAGGCGGTAGCCGAAAGGCGAAGTGATGGTGATGCCGCTTCCCGGACATACCGGTATCAGACTGGGAACGCATTTGGCCATATCCTCTATATGCGAGGCCATCTTTTCAACATCGTCGTATGACTTGGACTGCATCACGGCCTTCCTTTCTATCACATCCTGGCGGCGGAGGGTTTCGGTGAGGAATCCGGCATTGGTAAATTGCTGAAGGAAAGCATACCGTCCCGTCGCTGCATAGCCACAATTGCGCACTGCAGAAGGAATTTCGTCCATACCGAATATGGGGCGGTAGACCTTGTTGTCGCGCATCTCCAACTCCGCCAGCCTGTCAACCTGACGGGAGGCTTTCTGCCCAATATACTCTATCCGGTCCATAAGGCGGGCGTTCCGGCGTTCCAACACCAACTGCTTGGGCGTCGGAGCGTTGAAGACACTGCCTGAGACCAGCAGATAAGCCGCGAACAGGGCAAAGCCGATGAGCGCCATGATTCCGGCGTCACCGAAACGTCGCGCAGGCGAAGATCTGTACACTTCGTAGCGCTGCTCCTGCTGATTATATGTGTACTTGTCCACGGTCATCGGCAGCAATGCTGCAAGCAAAATTTATGCTAAGGTACAAAAATTGATTTTATAAACTATCTTTGCGGTTTATACGCTATTAATTTAATATTGGACATATGATGACCTCGAAAGAGATTAGGCAGACATTTCTTGATTTTTTCGCTTCCAAAAACCACACAATAGTTCCGTCGGCGCCTATGGTCGTTAAGAACGACCCCACGCTGATGTTCACAAACGCGGGAATGAACCAGTTCAAGGAATGGTTCCTGGGCAACGCCGCGCCGAAATACCACCGTGCGGCAGACACCCAGAAATGCCTTCGCGTGAGCGGCAAGCACAAACAGCACAATGCCCGCGCCAACCGCGGCACACACGG
>CACYEB010000235.1 GCA_902773305.1 uncultured Bacteroidia bacterium | reverse complement strand
CAGCCGCAACAGCGTCTCCGGCAACGGCCGCAAAGCCAGAATCTCCGGCAACTTTGTCACGATGCTCTCGCTGGTTCCCGACCGGGAGATTCCGGTGCGCAATGCAGACCCCCGCGTGGGCGTGCGCCGTCAGAGCTACCGCACATTCTCTTCAGAGAAGGGTGTCAAGACAGATTATGATGCCGTGCGCTGGAATCTTGTCCCCGGCGACCATATCACGGTATATATTGATACCCTGTTCCCCGCCAGCCGCCGCACCGCCATACGCCGCGGCCTGGAGGCCTGGAACGCCGGTTTCCGCCAGGCCGGCCTGGGCGATGTGATAAGGGCTGTGCCCTATCCGGCAGACTCGGCATTCTGCGCCGACGACCCCTTTATCTGCAAGGTTGTACCCACCGGTTGCGACGTGAATCTGTTGCGCAGCAGCACTCTGGGCAGCGGACTCACCGGGGGCGTGCTGGGTGCGACCATCACCGTTCCCCAGGGCTATCTCACACAGATGTGGCGTCAGTACGCTTTCAAGATAAGCGAGGCGGACCGGCGTTTTGCAACCCTCTTCCCGGAAGAGCCGGCGCTGTGCGAGATACTCTGCGCCGGCGTGATGCGTTCTTTCGGAAACGTGCTGGGACTGACGGACAATCTGGCCGGCAGTGCAGCCTACAGCCCGGAACAGCTTCGCGATGCGTCGTTTACCGCTACGCACGGCATCACCGCCTCTGTGATGGACCAAGGGGCGATGTTCAATACACTTGCCCGTCCGAAAGACAGCTATGCAGGAGTACCGACGGTTTCCAACCAGATCGGAACCTATGACAGATACGCCATAGAGTGGCTTTACAAGGTATTCCCCGGCGAAGATGATTCAGCGTTTCTCAAGGCCCTGGTGGATTCTCACGAAGGGGACCCCGAGTACCTCTATCTGCCCGAGCAGGGCAGCGGAATGATGGCACGCGACATACGTGCCCGCAGCGGCGATTTGGGCAGTGACCCTATGGCGGAATATAATTCCCGGATGGCTACTCTAAGATACGTCGCCCGGCACGCCCTGGAGTGGCTCAACGACCCGCGGCTGGAGAATTCATCTGACAGGTATTTGTTCTACGAGTGGCTATGGCTTGGCCACAGCGATGCGATACAGCTGCTTGCCTCCCGCCTCGGAGGCGTGACCACCAATCCGGTAGGCAGCGGTGCGGCCAAATTCACACCGGTAGACAAAAAGACTCAGAAAGAATATATCAAGACCATTTTCTCCAGTTGGCGCGACCGGGATTGGATAGAGGCCGACCGAGAGCTGCTCCACACCGCCGGCGCGGTGCGCAGCTCAAATGATATGGCTGTTCTCAATTCGAGCACAGTCACTGGTGCCCGCAGCCGCATAAACAATGTCTTTTTCGCCTGGAAAGAGGCCGGCAGCGACTACACACCCGACGAATATCTCACCGACTTTGAGAACGAACTGTTCCTCAATGCTGCGAGCGGCAGTCTTGAGCCCCAGGAAGACCAGAGCCTGGCAATCTATATGGCCCAGACGCTCATTAATTCGTCGCCGGTACTCAGGGCGAATTACGACCGCCACTCCGACCCTCTCCGCACCGGACTGGCCGGTGATGCGGGACAAGATTTATTCACCCCGTTGCCCGGAGTTCCCACGGCATATCTGGAAGAGATGGATATACTTTGCAAGCAGCATCTGGAGAAGTTGCGCACCTTGCTCCGTCAGGGGCGCGCGCGTGCCAAGGATGCAAATGTGAGGGGCCGGCTGGACTTCCTTATCCATATAGCAGACACTGCACTGGACATGAACTGACAAACCACAATATCAACCAACAATTAAAACAATTATGAAAAAAACGTTACTTCTTATCGCAGCGGTTGCCGCAATGGCAGCCTGCACCAGGACCGTAGAGGTTCCCGTAGAGGTTCCTGTCGAGGTAGAGAAGATAGTGGATCTGCTCACCCTCAATGCAACTTCTATCCAGGCTCCCCAGGCCGGAGTGGTACAACCTATGAGTTTCACCACCGAAGGCACCTGGACCATCTCCAGCGATGCTGTCTGGATTACTTTTGACAAGGCTTCCGGCAACGCCGGTTCCAACACTGTGACTATGACAGTTGCCAAAAACGAAGGTTATGACGCACGTACAGGCCGCGTAACTCTCAGTTCCACGCACGGCACTACCACAAAGAACACCGTGTTCACTGTGGTACAGTCCCAGGTAGAGGTGTTCAACACCACCGTGACCCTTGGTATCGACTTCACCGAGCAGGACATTGCTGTTGACTTCAATTCCAACCTGACTCCCGAAGTTGCCATTGTAGATGGAGAATGGCTTACCATCACCCAGACCAAGGCTGCTCCGGTTGACGGCAAAATCGTGCTTCACGTTGCAGAGAATGCCGAACTTGACACCCGCGTGGGTGTATTTACCGTATTTGCAGGAAACAGTCTCCAGACATACAAGGTCGTCCAGGCATCTCAGTATGCAGCAGCCAGCAGTGCTGCCGCTCTCTTCCTGGGCAATGCACAGGATTGCTATGACACAGGGACATATTCGTTCAAACAATTTGCTCAGTATGCAATCGAATTCTCTACTGCAGACGGCGATGTTACTCTCGTTCTCAACGCTGATCCCGAGACTGCAGATAAGACAAAAGTGCCCGCAGGTGAGTATACTATGGATGATACCGGAGCATACGCTGCCAACACATACTCCTTGCAGTGCGGCAAGGGCAAGCGAGTTACGAAGGTCGTTGTCGGCGGAAAAGAGATGACAATCGTTGACGGTACCGTTACTGTTGCTGAAACAAGTGGCAGTTATTCCATCGTTGCTCAATTTACCGACGTTGCCGGAGCGGACCACCTGTACAGTTATCAGGGCGAACTCTCTGTTGAAGATGCATCCAAAGGTGCATATACTAACTCGCTCTATTACAACTCTTGCTACTATACCTGCTATGCAACTGCTGCCAACGAGTGGAAAGTATCCCTCTACGTCGGCAGCCCCGTTCAGGAAGGTATGCCTTGGATTACATCAATGGACTTCACTGTGTATAACGCTTCCGGCGAACTTACAGATATCAATCTCCCTGCAGGAACATATACCTTTGCAACTCCTGGGACAATTGAATCCGGCTATCCCAACGGCAATGTGGATGCGGCTCCCGGATCATTCGATTTCTCTGCTTACATCAATGAAACCGGCGAATACCTGGTTGGCGACGAGAACGGTACACTGACGCTCGTTATTACCGACCTTGGTGAAGGCTACTATAGCTATGCACTCAAGGGCAATGTGATTGTACGCCTGCACGCTACTGATGAATCCGGCTCTTGGGCTCAGGACGAATCCGGAGAATACATCTGGGCATACGAGACTCCGTATACGGTGGATTTTGTAATCAACGACGTTTACAGCGGCGATGCTACAGTGAATATGGTTCCTGCGTTCGACGGAGATGCAGTTTTTAATACCGGTGGTTTCAGCCCTAACATTGGCGGACAGTTCTATGGTGACGTGTTTGAGAACGGCGGCAACATCATGACAGGTGGCTGGCAGTTTATCAATGGCAACTATGAGGTCTATATCGCTATTGATCTCGGTCCCGAGTTTGTATTTGAACCGACCCTCAGAGACCGCTATTCTTTCCAGCTTGTTCCCGACGGTGTCTATACTTATTCCGAAACTGCTGTAGAAGGCCAGAAGACACTGCTTCCCGCTTATTATGTCACCGCCTCCGGTGAGTCTAGCAGGATGCACGTATTGAACAAATATTCAGGAACATACTTCTATATTACCGGAGGTTCGGTTACATTCAATGGCGGAAATCCGACATTCGACCTGTATTGTACTTCTAAGAAGGGTGATAAGGCACACTTCACAGGTACTTTCGCCTCTGGTACGAATAATATCGACGGTGCTTACCGCAATTATCATGAGCGTTTCCAACTGAGGCCTTTCACTGCCCAATAACACTCTGACGACCTTTATTAACCGTCGCAGGCTCTCCGCTTGCGGCGGTTTTTTTATTCGCATTTATTAGATAAATTTGCCTTATTACAATGTGCAAGTTATGGGACTCTTTATAAACAAGACGGTCAAGTCGGCCCTGGACAAGAAGAAAATGGTTACCAGCTACCTTCTGACGGCGCTCTGTGCAATTCTGGTGGTGGTCAATGTGGCGGCGTTCATGTTTTTCCCCAGGATTATCTCTCCCCTGGCGGTAATACTGTCCAACGCAATCACAGTGGCGCTGATGCTGTTTGCCATCCAACCTATCAACAACCTTATTCAGAACGAGTTTGACAAGAAGGCCCGCGAACTGCTGGAACGGGAGAGCGAGCAGAAGCGGTTGCAGGAAAGGCTGTCGGCGATGGAAAACCGCAACCGCGAACTGGAGAGCAGGCTGGACACGTGGTCGCAGACCGCCAACGCCCCTGCAAACGTCAGCCTCAGTTTCAAACTGGAGACGATGACATACGACAAGACCGGCTATCTGGTGAAGGAAGAGCCCCTGGAACGTTTTCTGGAAGACCCCCGGTACAAGATAGCCGACAAGAAGGCACTCAGCGACAAACTGTCAAAATTTGTGGACAGTATCACTCACCCTGGAGAGAAGAAAGTGCTGTACATAGGCAAATACTATGTAAAGGCATCCATCGGCCTTGACTTCACCAAGATCAAGTTCTCTACAGACGGCGATGCGCTTACTTTCTTCGGTGTCCAATTTACCAAACTGAACGACCTTGCCATAGAAAAGGATCCCGATGACGTGAACCACTGCTGGCTTATCAACGAAAACGGTGAGGATGTTTCCATCAATCAGGCGGATGTTTACCGTGACTTTACCAGCGTCTATTCCAAGATGCGGTCGCAGGAGGCCGGGGAAGCTCTGGAAAACGAGGTGGAGATGCTTTGCCGGCGATATACCGACGTGTTCAGGAACAACCTGCTGGCGCGGTTTCCCACTATCCGCTTTATAGACCATATAGAGAATTCTCCGGCTACCTGGTATTCGCTCAAGGAGCATGGCCGGGACAGCCGGGTATATCAGATTGCAGCCAATATGCTGCTTATGGCAGATGCACTTTCCGGCTATACGGAGGTGGATGACAGATACAGGCTGCTGCCTTAGCCACATCGGCTGGCTACAATAAAAACGGCTCCTGAAAAGGAGCCGTTTTTATTGTCAATGTAACTGATGTCGATTTAGAAAAGGAATGCAGCGCCTACGGCAAAACGGTTGCGTTTGAGGGTGACATCCTCAGATGCGTGACGGTCGAGCATACCCCAGTCATAACCAGCAGTAACGCGGAACTGCTTCAGAACCTCGATACCTGCGCCTGCGCCGAGAAGAATGTCAAAACGG
The DNA here is from genome assembly GCA_902773305.1 of uncultured Bacteroidia bacterium. Taxonomy (GTDB): domain Bacteria; phylum Bacteroidota; class Bacteroidia; order Bacteroidales; family UBA932; genus Equibacterium. The sequence continues at coordinate 578 of CACYEB010000235.1, read as the reverse complement.
CTGAAATTCTCGTTTTCGTAGTTGTTATAGGTCTTGGTCTTAGAAGCTGAAGCGCCATCGATGAAATCTATGGAACCGGATGCCGTACTCTTGGTGCTGGATGCAATGCCTACGTTGGCAGTGGGACCGCCGTAAACAAATACCTTAACCGCGGGAGAGAGGTTGAGGCCATAGCTCAGGTGCAGGGGAACATTCACATAATGCTCTGTGGCTTTAGCCTTGGCAGATGCGGAAATGCCGGGAAGAATGTCGCCGCCGGCCTTGCTGGTGTTGGTGAGGAACTCATAATAGAGACCGGGGTTCAGGCTGAGACCGGGCAAAATTTCTGCGCTATATCCAAAACCGACATAGAAGCCGTTGGCAGGGGCATCGATAGTGAGCGTCCTTGTGGAATTTACATAACCGGCGCCGAAGCTCTGGGCGTTGGCAGTAGTTGCGAGCATCATCAAAGCTGCTGCAATTGCGAATACTTTTTTCATTTCTTCTTTAAATTATTTAAGGTTTTAAAAAGTTTCAAGCAAAAAACCATGCAAATATAATGCCTTTTCTTGAATATCCTATTGTTTGTATATTTGCAT
>CACYEB010000234.1 GCA_902773305.1 uncultured Bacteroidia bacterium | reverse complement strand
TGTTTGCCTGCCGTTGCGGTATCTTCTGCAACCCTGTAGAATCCTGTCCAAAAGAAGTGCATACCTTCGTGAATGATAGCGGCTGTCTCTGCCATACGGGCTACGGGGTCGGTCTCTTCTGCCAGATACATCCGCACCTTTTCGAACACGCGCAGATAGGCGAAAGTCTTCAGCGACAGGTGGCAGTAGCCAGAAGGATTCTTGTCCAGGTAATCCTGGTGATAGTCCTCGGCGCTGTAGAAGCACTGCAGCGGCAGCAACTCAGTGACCGGGTCGGCGCCAAGACGACTGGCCTCGGCGGCAAAGGCGGCCTCCAGTACAGGCAGGTCGGCTTCGGAAGAATAGTACACCCCGGTGCGGTAGCGCGTGCCGCAATCCTCTCCCTGTTTATTCAGAGACAGCGGGTCAATAACCATAAAGAACAGCCGGCAGAGAACCGCCAAAGAAACGGCAGCCGGATTATACTCCACACGCACCGTCTCGGCAAAGCCGGTGTCGTCTTTGTAGACCTGTTCGTATGTGGGGTTGGCAAAGCGGCCGTTGGCGTAGCCGGGAGTGGTCGCAGTGACCCCGGTAACCCCCTTGAAGAAGTGCTCCACGCCCCAGAAGCACCCGCCTGCGAAGTATATCTCCCTTGATTGACGTGCTTTCTGTGTAGAATCCATAACGGGATATAATGGTTCAAGGCTCATACTAGTGTGTGTTTGCAAAGATACGTATTATGTAAAAATAGCTTACCTTAGTAATCAAATACTTCAGGAATATGAAAAGAATACTCGTTATACTGTCCATCATTACAGCAGGTCTCTTTTGTGCAAAGGCGCAAAAGCCATACTTCTCCATAGATGATATGCCCGACCTGGTCAAGTGTCTGCCCGCTCCGCCCGATACCACAAGCCTGACCTTTATGCACGACGTGATGCGTTATATGTGGGGGAAAGAAATGCGCGGTGATGCCAAAAGGGCCGCTGTCGCAGAGCGCGATGCCATTTGGGATCTCGATACACTGGCGGCCATATTCAGCGAACCGTTCGGCCTCAAGATAGACAAGGTGACCACCCCGGAGATATACAATGCATTTATGCGCGGAGTGAAGACAATCGAAGTCATCCGCATCCGTCCGAAGGCGCACTATATGCGCAAGCGTCCCTTCGACCGATTTCAGGAGCATATGTTAACCATATGGGAAGAAGATGAACTTCGCGGCGAAGGATCATATCCATCCGGACACACCATCCGCGGCTGGAGCGCAGCCCTGATTCTTGCAGAGATCAACCCTGCTGCCGCCAATGAAATCTTCGCCCGTGGTTGGGAATACGGCGAGAGCCGTGTTATAGTGGGGGCTCACTGGCAAAGCGATGTAGATGCCAGCCGCCCCGCGGCCAGCATCGGTTACTCTCTGCTGCAGACCAATCCTGCCTATCGAGAGCAGATGGACAGGGCCCGCAAGGAATTTGCGTCAATAGCCAGCCATCAAGCCGACAACGTTAACCTGGCCGGCAAGGTCTGGAATTTCAGCAAGAAACGCCGCAACGGATTTACTCTGAACCTCAGTACCTGGAAAGAGCCCAGAGAGGGCATAGTCGTTTCTTACGCAGCAACACAAGATCTGCATACTCTCTCAGATTTGGAGTACATCGTTGGCCACGCCCTCTCCCACGACGGTTATGTAGGAGGGTGGCGTGATTCCACTGACGGCGTTTATTATTATGACAGTGTCCGGATCTTTCCGGAAGATCAGTTGGAACAAGCCATGGAATTCGGCCGTATAAACGGTCAAATCTCCATCTACATCCTGTCCAGCGGCACCGAAGTACTATTGGACTAGTTCTTAATGGCACTCCTCTTGACAATCCGACATCCAAACAGGAGGATTCCTGAACTGATGGCCAGGACGCGATGGCGCGCTTAAGAGTTGTCCAATCTACACGGGGCAATAGACTGGCTCTTACAACATCTGCTAAGATAATTAGAAAATGTATACCTTTGTCTACGATGCAGACGACCATTCAAATTAAGAACCTTGACATAGGCTATTCTGGCAAGCATTCCGTCAAAGTGGTGGCAGAGGGAATCTGTGACTCTATCTGCAGCGGCTGTCTGACTTGCCTGCTGGGTGAAAACGGCGCCGGCAAATCTACGCTGCTTCGCACCCTTGCCGGCTTTCAGCCAGCACTGAAGGGTAATGTGGAGATTTTGGGCAAACCACTGCATCAATACAAAGAGAAGGAGCTGGCCACCGTGGTGGGGGTAGTGCTGACCGAACGCACCAATGTGCAGAATATGACCGTATCAGAGTTGGCTGGCCTGGGTCGTACCCCATATACGGGTTTCTGGGGCTTCCTTTCCAAAGACGACGAAAAGAAGGTAGATGAGGCCCTCGATTTGGTAGGAATCAGTGATCTGGCAGGTCGGCAAGTACAGACCCTCTCCGATGGCGAGCGCCAAAAAGTGATGATAGCCAAAGCCCTGGCACAAGAGACTCCCATAATACTCCTGGACGAACCCACAGCCTTCCTCGATTATCCCAGCAAGGTGGATATGCTTCGCCTTTTACGCCGCCTGGCGGTGGAGATGGACAAGACTGTTTTTATTTCCACCCACGATTTGGAACTTGCGCTGCAGATGGCCGACAGGCTCTGGCTGATGGAAAAGGGTGGTGGCGTTACCGCAGGTTCTCCGGAAGCTCTGGCGCAGGACGGTACCCTGGAGCGTTTCTTTGCCGGCAAAGGTATTTCGTTCCAGAGTATCGCCGGCCATTACCGTCCTGTCATTACTGACTGGCCATAAACGACTATCGTGGCACTTATTATGCTCTGTATAAGCCTTTTGTATACTTTCGCTTGCGCTTTTTTAAGCAAGCGAAAAGTTGGAACTGATTGGGTTGGTTGTATTTAGGTGCCACACGGACTGACATAAGCAAAAAGGCCACAGGG
>CACYEB010000233.1 GCA_902773305.1 uncultured Bacteroidia bacterium | reverse complement strand
GTCGGGATGACTCGATTTTAGACCGCCATCATTCATATCGCATCTCAATCAAAAGTATCCGATATTCGAGAAATAATAACCGAATCTCGGAGGCAATTATACAAAATTTGACCCGTTTATGACCCGGCACAAAGGGTTACGAGACACTGATAACCAGGCCGTTAGAAGCGAGTGCGCGCCGAACCGACGCATAGGATTCCTTAAAATGGCCCACATGAGGATGCCCGGCCTCGCGTATTGTGCCAGAGTCTGAACAGGTGCGCTCCGCAATAGTGTGCGTGACGCAGACACCGGCCCCGGCGGCGTCTGCCTTCTGGACAAGCTGGATGCTTTCCACGTTGATAAGAACCGAGGTCTGGACGCCGTCAACGTCTGTAAGTTCTATAAACATATACCTTAATTATTTAATATCTCAAGATTGTGCTCCCCGAAGATGAGCTGCAGGATCTGATTCTTCTTCTCCTTCCGCAGGCGAATCTGGAGAATAGCCTCCAGCGGCTCTTGCTCTCCGGACGCAATAGGGACATAATGGTCAGGGAATGTCAATAAATCCACAACGGACATTCCAAGCGCCGTTGCGATTTTGGAAAAGGTGTTGACCTTTAGCTGCGCTTCGCCGTTAATGACCTTGCTCAGACTGGCCGGATCCATTTCAATTCTTCTGGACAATTCCGCCTGGGATAAACCCTTCTCTCTCAATATTTTCAGGATATTGGAGGATATCTGTTGCTGTAAATCTGTTTGCATAATTTTTTCTTCTAAAAATAGTTATTGATTTTCAATTACTTAGTGAGAAATTAACAATTGCATTGTAAATTTCTCAACAAAATGTTTCCAAAATAGAAATAATGTTCCTATATTTGCAAAAGTTACACAACAATTATACAAACATTATACAAATGCAAAGATAGTAAACTTAAATCAAATGAGCTGGAATGGAAACAAAACACGTAAACTGGTTCGCGCTGCTGGTAGTGGCGGGAACAATCATCCAAGGAGCGCGGCTCCTCTGGATAGCAACGGAAAACTTGATTTCCGGGGGAGAGAACTATGTGGACTCATGGTTCTTCGTTCTAATCTTTATGATCCTTCTCTGCTGGTACATAGTTGGGCCACGGGAATTGGTGGTAATGCGCGCACTGCAGCGAAAAGCTTGGAAAAAGATTGCACAGACATTCCAGCTCATTCGCGGCTTAATACCGGCTGCGGCAGCCCGGATTCGCAATCTTGCCGGGCTTTTTAAACTCCCTTCAGACAATAAACTTCAGACTGAGCCATGAGTACATTGAGTAGGTACACCAATATGATAAAAGGCCTTTTCCCTGCCAATGCAGTGATTGAAGGCACAATGGAAGAGCATGAGTATGAAAATACCTATGGATTTACGGTGACGGTTAGTCGAGACAGGAATGAACCCGTGTGCCTCCGGCCGGAGAAGCTTATGGAGATAAAGGAGTCCATGAAAGCAAACTTCTTTGGTATGTATCCGACCGAACCTATCATGCCATACGATATCAGAATGTATTTCCATATCACCGTGCCAAATGATGTACGCTAAGATTACCCCCCCCCGAGTCCATCATGGAGCGCCAAACGAATGCCTCAGATGCCCGCTGTATATTCACTATAAGTGCCACTGGAGTCCAGGATACTATTGTAGAATGACAAAATCAACATGAGCAGCAAGGAGCCATACTTTTGCGGATATGAATACAGCCACAACCGCGCCTTGGGGCGCGTGTGGGACAGGGCTGAGCCAGTTAAACATGATGGCGCTAATTATCCGCTAGAGAACTGGAGGATACTGATTCACGATAAGAACGGAAACATTGTCTATTATGAATGAAGTGAAGATAACCAGGTTGCAGCGCCTTTGGCGCATATATGTGACACCCAGAACGCCCGGAACTTGTGTGGTATGTGGTTGCACTGAGACCAACCCCTGCAGCAATCCCGATTTTGGAAATTGTTGGTGGTGGGATGGTAACCTCACCCTTTGCTCACATTGCGCCATCCGGCGCATCTTCAATGATCCTAGAACCGTACACTGTATAAATGGAAAGGCAGCTGGCCATACAAGCCTATAAGAAAATCCTGGAAACCCAGGAGCCCATGAGGAGATATGCAGACTTCAGATACTACTTTGCCGATGAAAAAGATACTTCGATTCCGGTCCCGCTTGGAGGCGGAACACTTCAAGAGCAGCCTCAAAGCACTCTGCCCCGGTACATTCATGAACATCTATCTGAAAGGCACGGGATATCATCTCATGGCATCGGGAACCTTTACGGATGCCGAGATTCACAAGGCAGCTGGTCTGGCCCAGATCACAGACTATAAAACGGTGGAAAGTAAGCCATAAAAGTTGGTTAGAAGAGCACCCGGGAAGGTTGCCACCGTCCTTCCCTTTTTAAACTTAGAAGTTAAAAGCAATGGAATTTTTGAAAGTTGACAAGAAAGATATCAGGGCGTTCGTAACGAGCAAATACCACCCTGCCGGCCGTCCAAAGATTGAGGACGAGTTGATGAAATACGCCGGCGAGACATACCTTCACAGCCTGGTCTATAAGAGCGATATACCATACATGGTGAGGGACCTCCAGCAAGTCCAGGCCGAAATCCGCATGCAGAACCGCCGGCTGAAGGAAGTGAAGATTGGCCATTCAAGCCTTAATCAAGATATCGTCTGGATCGGAATCGGCGAATGCCATCTGACGCTCCAGGAAGTAAAGCACGAAATTGAAAGTATAGACGAAGGATAACACCCGACCGTAGGATGCCGTCAAAGCCAGGGAAACAAACGAAAAAGACGCAAGAAGAAATTGAATTGGAATTAAAACATGGAACGAGCGCAAGAAATAGCTAAACGTTTAATGGATGATATCCTATATGGTAATGATTACATAACAAGATGGACGCCATTTGACGAAAAGAAACACTATGGGGATTGGATGGGTAAGATCGCGGATGTAATATCTAAGAGTATTGAAACTCTTGGCGAAGACTTCTATACAGAAGAGGTAATGGATATGCTTTCCGACGGAGAATACAATGAATTAATGGAGCTCATTGAAAAGAATCCCGCCCTTAATCCGGTCAATGTCATTTTAAATGAATACTTTGAATGGCTTGAAACAATAGAGCGAAACGATTAAATAATATGAAGACTGACAACACATTCATAGCCCCATCCATCATTTCCCTGAGGGACGGCATCAAGAAGCTCTCAGCGCTCCTGGAGGCCCGCCCCAAGATTCCGGCCGGAGCCAGTGACGTTCAGCTTCGACTCCTGGAAAGATTCCACGACTTCCAGGTTCGGATGGGGGGGGGTCTGGAAACCTACGAGATGGAAATAGATAAAATGCTGGAGGAACTTTAGATGAAAAAGACAATCTACAAATTCACAAACAAAGAAGGCGGCGTCCTGGGCCGCGGAGTAACGATTGACGTCAAGGATATCTACAAGAAAGGCATCGGACTAGCCCTGCAGTTCCATAAACCCATAGAGCTCAGGATGTGCACCTCCGAGGATGAGCGGATGGAGCTCATAGGCGAATACCATCCGGACCTCACATTCCGTTACAACGGCCCCGGCGGCATAATGCATTTTGACGAACACGGAAACAAGATAAAACGGTAAGACATCCGGAAAACCATCGCCTGCAGTCAGTCCCTATTTTTAGTCAATTACATTCCATAATAGCAGGCGGCCCCTTCTCGGCGGCGACGTCCAGAAGGGTTTATAAGAGAAATATAAACATATAAAAATATAAAACCATGAAAGTATACATCATCAGCCCGGACACCGGTAACCGTGTCAGCATCGACGAATGGAGAAAGGAAAAGGACCCCACAAGGGCAAATGTCATTGCAATCGACACCGACGACGAACACACGTTGTTAATGAGGAAATCCTACCTCCCCGGAGAGTACACGTTTAAAGAGGCTCAGGACGCCTGCGCGCGCTTCATAGAACCAGAACTCGACGCCACCGGAATCGTTTTCCGCTGCCCCACCCGAAAGGAATGCATAGATCTGTATGATGCCAGGTTCCAGGGACTGGATGAAGCCGTGAAGCTTATCGGCGGAGACTTCGCTACGACAGGCCGCCGGCACTGGACCTGTGAGCGTGATGCAGACCCCCGCTGCTACGCCAACTACGCTTGGTTCTCGAACGGCTCCGGCGGTTACGCCTTCAGCTACGGCTTTTTGTACAGCACGTGCTCTGCCCTGCCGGTTGCGCTTTTGAAATAGCCGCGGCAGCGCACGTTAATCCTTAATCTTTGTCCGGAGCCGCTCCGGCGGCCCGGACTGAATCAGAACCCGCAACAATGACAATGAAAAAACTTTGGGGCAAGATGAAGACCCCGGACAGACAACAGCTCATAGGGAAGATCATCGTAGATGGCTACGGCTCCTCCACGGCATATGCATACTGCCGCGGGGAGCGCACTCCAAGGGAGCATTATAAAGAGGTGATAAGCGGCTATGTGCTGGAGATCACCGGCAAGAACATCCCCGGAGACAAGCTCTTTCCCGCCACTTAGGCAACCCGCGACGATATCCTGGTTCACAGCGACGATACGCACGCCGCTGACGGGATACCCGCCCTTTGAGATAAAATGATGAAGATATGACAAAAGTACTGAACCCCTTCGCTTTCATGCTGGAGCGCCGCGAAGACCGCTTTTATGAGATTAAAACCAAGCCCGTTTACAAGAACGGGGAGTACCAGGTTTTCAAATATGCCGACAAGTGGTATGTCACATGCCGGAAGAACCTGATTGTGACCGAGACCACCGGCATCCCCAAAGACCTTATAGAAGCACTGGTCGCCGGCAAAGAGCCAGCGGATTACTCAAAGCATCACTATTACCGGGCGCTTGAAGCCTATCAGGACGCCCTAATATACGCACGCAATGTAGGTTTTAAGGTAGAAGACATCCAGATGTAAGCGCCATGGTTTTCGGGAACGGATTCTTCACATACACCGAGAATGAAGCTCTGGAGGAAATGACGAAAGCTGCCGGGTGCCTCGTTTTGCCCTGCGTCTTCCCTACCGCCAGCAAGATCACTTATTACCTGAGCGAGAAAGGGGATATCTATTCCGTTCAGCCAGT
>CACYEB010000232.1 GCA_902773305.1 uncultured Bacteroidia bacterium | reverse complement strand
TGGCAAGGTTATTGCCGAAAGAGTTATATTTGTATAAAAGTCAGGAAAGTCCATTTATGAGAAAGGTTTTGGTTATCGTGACAGTTGTGCTTATGGGAGTGGCCGCAGCCGGCTGCAGTGTGCCTGCCAGGCTCAACAGTTTTGTGAACCGTACCGAGCGCCGCGCTTACAGGTATACCCTGAGGGACTGGCATCGTTCCCTTGACCGGTATGAGAATCTGGTATCGCAGTACGTTCATAACTATACGAGCTATACAACTTCACAGAAACGTATGGCAATGAGGGCCATCGGCCGTTATCACGCGCTGCTGGTAAGAGCCGGAGTCAAGGAGAGCGCCGGCCTCATCTATGAGCTCAGGGAATATGCAGGGGCGCTGAGGGATATTTTCTCTCGCGACGAGTGGGCGTTCATCGATTTCCTGAGGGATGTGCTGGGACTGCGTGAGGAGAGGATATTCGATTTGCGCAACAGATTATATGAAGAAAGCAGATAAAACAACAAGAATATGAACAACAAAGGCACTTTTCTTGCCGGTCTGGCAGTTATGATCGGTTTGATTGCGGTGGCACTGAGCATACCGCAGGCAGTGAAGGTTTTAAGCGCATCACAGCGTAACGTGAGCGTACGCGGTTTGTGCGAGAGGGAAGTTATGGCGGACAAGGTAATCTGGCCGCTGCAATACAGTATTGCCGGAGACGACCTTGCGTCTCTCTACAAGCAGATGGAGGGCAATGACGCCGCCATCAAGGCTTTCCTCAAGAAGGGCGGCATAGAGGATGCTGAAATCACATCTTCTGCACCCAATGTTTCCGATGTGTTTACACAGGAATACGGCGGCAACAACCGTCGCTTCCGCTATGTAATCAAGGCGACCTCTACCGTGAGCACCGGCAAGGTGGACAAGGTTCTGGAACTGATGAGCCGTCAGAGTGACTTGCTTCGCGACGGTATCACGCTCGAAAGCGGGTGGGACAGCCATCCGACATTCAGTTTCGAAGGTTTGAACGAAATCAAGCCCGAGATGATAGAGGAGGCCACCAAGAATGCCCGCGCCTCTGCGCAGAAGTTTGCCGATGATTCCGGCAGCCGTCTGGGCAAGATCCGCAATGCCACCCAGGGCTATTTCACTATCGAGGACCGCGACTCCAATACCCCTCAAATCAAGAAGGTACGCGTGGTGACCAACGTTGACTACACGCTTTCCAACTAAAGCTTGCGATACATTCAGAAGGCCGTACCCGCATCGGGTGCGGCTTTTTTGTTGATAATTTTTAGAAAAATGCTTAATTTGCACTGTTTTTCTAATTAAAATCTCAGGTATGCAAAATAAATTGCAAGAACTTACAGATAAGCTTTATAATGAGGGACTTGCGAAGGGAAAGCAAGAAGCCGACAATCTTTTGCAACAGGCCCGCAGCCAGGCGGACGAGATTGTTGCCGAGGCAAAAGCCAGGGCAGCCTCGATAGTCGAGGATGCCCGCCGTGAATCCGAAGAAATCAGGACCAGGGTAGAGGGAGATGTGAAAATGGCCTCCGGCCAGGCTGTCTCGGCCCTCCGCCAGCAGATTGAACGGATTATCGAGACCAAAACGGTCGGAGCCGCTGTCGATGAGGCCCTTGCCGACGGCAAACTGATGGGCAGGTTGCTTGAAACCATAGCGGGTGCATTCGAGCCTTCCCAAGGGCAGAAGCCGCTGGAGGTGATTCTTCCCGAAAGTATGAAGGCTTCTCTGGAGGGTTTCCTGCAGCAGAATATAGATAAAAAACTTGCGGAGGGGATGACTTTCGGTTTCGGCGATGACATTGCCGCAGGTTTCCGCGTCGCCCCGAAAGACGGAGGCTATTATCTCGATTTTACCGACGAGAGTTTCAAGGCGCTGCTGGGCGAATACCTTCGTCCTGCAACCAAAAAAATCCTGTTCGGCTGACGGGACAGGCTGCAGGGGGATGAACAACTATCCGTACATAATCGCAAGCCTTCCCGATCTTGCACTCGATTTCGAAAAACACGATTTCGACTACGGCTTCATCCGCGAGAATATTTTCTTCTCGCTGAGTGAAGAGGACCGCAGGTTGGTGGAGTGGCTGGAATCGGGCTTCGTGGACGGGAATCTCAACGAAGATTTCTACCGTTCATGCAGCCGGTGCGGCAATCGCTTTATCCGTGAATATTTTGCTTTCGACTGCCTGCTGCGTTCGGAGAAGGTGGCATATCTGGAGAGGCGCGAAAGCGGGTTGGATTTCGAGGAGAAAGAATCGCTTCACAAGGCATTCGTGATGCCCGATATCTTCCGCCGCGAGCAGGCTATATCCACGATAGTCTGGAACAAGATAGAGGACTTGGTGATATTGGAATTGTTCAATATCAACGTGATACTTGCCTTCCTGGCGAAATTCAACATTATATCCCGCTGGAACCGGCTGGACAGGAATACCGGCCGCAAATTGTTCGATGATTTCGTGCAGGAGATAGATGAGACTTACAATAAAAACAAGATAGATTTCAACATATGAAAACAACCGGAGTCGTAACGGGCATCATTTCGAACCTCGTGACCATCGCATTCGACGGCCACGTGGCAGAGAACGAGATCTGTTACATCGATCTCAACGGCGTAAAACTGATGGCCGAGGTTATCAAGGTGACGGGCAAGAACGCTTTTGCCCAGGTTTACGAGAGTACCCGCGGCCTGCGCCAGGGCGACAAGGTAGAGTTTGACGGCCATATGCTGGAGGCGGTTCTGGGCCCCGGCCTGCTGATGAGCAGCTACGACGGCCTGCAGAACAATCTGGCCACTATGGAGGATGTATTCCTCAAGAGGGGCGAGTACACCTCTCCCCTGGACCACGGAAAACTCTGGGACTTCACCCCGATAGCAAAGCCCGGCGACAAGGTTGAGGCTGCGTCCTGGCTGGGTGAGGTCAAGGAGGGCTGGCTGCCTCACAAAATTATGGTTCCGTTCTCTTTCAAAGGCTTTTACACCGTGAAGAGCGTGGCCGGGGCTGGTCAGTACAAGATAGATGATACGGTCGCCGTTCTGACCGATGCCAAGGGAAACGACGTTGAGGTGACTATGGTACAGCGCTGGCCAGTCAAGGTCGCCATCGGGGGATATAAGGAGAAACCGCGTCCATACCGCATTATGGAGACGCACCTGCGCACCATCGATACGTTCAATCCCATAGCAGAGGGCGGTACCGGATTCATACCCGGGCCGTTCGGATGCGGCAAGACGGTGCTCCAGCACGCAATCGCCCGTCAGGGAGACGCAGAAGTCATCGTGATGGCCGCCTGCGGTGAGCGTGCCAACGAGGTGGTGGAGATTTTCAAGGAGTTCCCCGAACTTATAGATCCCAATACCGGCCGCAAACTGATAGAGCGTACCACTATCATCTGCAACACCTCCAATATGCCGGTGGCGGCCCGCGAGGCCTCTGTATATACGGCGATGACCATTTGCGAATATTACCGCGCGATGGGTCTCAAGGTGCTGCTGCTGGCCGACTCCACGTCGCGCTGGGCACAGGCGTTGCGTGAGATGAGCAACCGTATGGAAGAACTTCCCGGCGCCGATGCGTTCCCTGTGGACCTCTCTTCCATCATATCCAACTTCTATTCCCGCGCCGGCATCGTGAAACTGAACAACGGTGAGACCGGTTCTGTGACCTTTATCGGCACTGTGTCTCCCGCGGGCGGCAACCTCAAGGAGCCTGTTACCGAATCCACCAAGAAGGCGGCCCGCTGCTTCTATGCACTGGAGCAGGCCCGTGCCGACAGCAAGCGCTATCCCGCAGTGAATCCGCTTGACTCATATTCCAAATATCTGGAGTACCCCGAGATTGTGGAATATCTCGACAAGAAGGTTCGCCCGGGCTGGGTTGCAGATGTGATGCACGCCAAGAACATAGTGCGCCGCGGCAAGGAGATGGCGGAGCAGATCAACATCCTGGGCGACGACGGCGTCCCGTTGAGTTATCACGAGACATTCTGGAAATCAGAACTCATAGATTTCGTCATCCTGCAGCAGGATGCGTTCGATCCGGTGGACAGTCAGTGTCTGATGGAACGTCAGGAATATATGCTCACCGAAGTCCTCAAGATATGCGACCGCAAGTTCGAGTTCGAAACGTTTGAAGAGTGTGGCCGCTTCTTCAAGGAACTCATCAACGTTTTCCGTCAGATGAACTTCTCTCCCTGGAAGAGCGAGCAGTTCTACAACTATTCAGAGAAACTAAACAACCTCCTTTCCAATGGCAACAACTAACGCATTTGCAAGGACATATATCCAGTTGGATTCCATCACCAAGGCGACTGTCTCGCTGCGCGCCGAAGGCATCAGCAACGACGAGCTGGCCAGTGTCGCCGGCCGCCTGGCGCAGGTGGTGAAGATTAAGGGCGATACGGTAACCCTGCAGGTTTTTGCAGGAACTGAAGGTATCCCCACCAATGCAGAGGTCAAGTTTTTCGGCGAGGCGCCTTCACTGCGCGTGAGCGAAGACCTTGCAGGCCGTTTCTTCGATGCCTACGGCAATCCGATAGACGGCGGTCCTGCGGTGGAGGGAGAAAAACGCTTTATCGGCGGCCCTTCGGTGAACCCCTACAAGCGGCAGCAGCCTTCGCAGCTGATTCCTACGGGCATCGCCGGTATCGATTTGAACAATACTCTGGTGTCGGGCCAGAAGATTCCCTTCTTCGCAGATCCCGACCAGCCCTATAACCAGGTGATGGCGCAGGTTGCCCTGCGTGCCGACGTGGATAAGATTATCCTGGGCGGTATGGGCCTTTCCAACGATGACTATCTCTATTTCAAGCAGGCTTTCGAGGCGGCCGGTGCACTGAACAAGATTATCAGTTTCGTGAACACCACCGACCAGCCGCCGGTAGAACGCCTGTTGATTCCCGATATGGTGCTTACTGCAGCCGAATTCTTTGCCGTGGACAAGCACGAGAAGGTGCTGGTACTGCTGACCGATATGACTCTGTATGCCGACGCCCTCTGTATCGTATCCAACCGTATGGACCAGATCCCTTCCAAGGATTCGATGCCCGGTTCCCTGTATTCGGACCTTGCGAAGATTTACGAGAAGGCCGTACAGCTGCCAGACGGCGGGTCCATCACCATTATTGCGGTGACGACCCTCAACGACGGTGACATCACCCACGCCATCCCCGACAACACCGGTTATATCACCGAGGGACAGTTGTTCCTGCGTATGGATACCGATACCGGCAAGGTCATCATCGACCCGTTCCGCAGCCTGTCGCGACTCAAACAGCTGGTTCAGGGCAAGAAGACCCGCGAAGACCACAGTGCGGTTATGAATACGTCGGTGCGTCTGTATGCCGACGCGGCCAACGCCAAGACCAAACTCGAGAACGGTTTCGACCTGAGTGACTACGACAAGCGCTGCCTCGAATATGCAAAGGACTATTCCGTGAAGTTGCTCGCAATTGATGTGAACCTCTCGATAGACGAGATGCTGGACACGGGATGGGAGTTGTTCAGGAAGTATTTTACAAAAACCGAGACAGGTATCAAGGAGTCTCTGATAGAGAAATATTGGAAGGACTAGGGGCAAATGGCCATAAAGTATCAATATAACAAGACCTCGCTTACGGAGATTGGCAAGCAGCTCAAGATCCGTACAAGGGCGCTGCCGACCCTCAAGAACAAGGAGTCGGCGCTGCGCGCCGAGGTCAAGCACGCCAAGGAGCGGGCCGAGGAGCTTTCTGGAGAATACCGGAAGGCCCTTGCAAGTTACGACTATATGGCCTCTCTCTGGAACGAGTTCGAGCCCGACCTGATAACGGTGGACGGGGTGGAACTCCAGGTGGTCAAAGTGGCGGGTGTAAAGACTCCTGCCTTGAAGCAGGTCAACTATTCCGTGAAGCCTTTCGATGTATTTGCGAAGCCGATGTGGTATACGGAAGGTGTGGAAATCCTCAAGAATCTGGCGCAGATAGGCATAGAGTCGCAGATTCTGCTGGAGAAGGCACGCATTCTGGACTATCAGCGGAAGAAGACCACCCAGAAGGTGAACCTTTACGAAAAGGTGCAGATTCCCGGCTATCACGAAGCGATACTTAAGATCAAACGGTATATGGAGGATGCGGAGAACATCTCCAAGGCCTCCCAGAAGATAGTCAAGAGCCGTCACGCGGCGGAAGAAGAGGAGGAGCGGGTATGATAGAGAAAATGACCAAATACTCGTTTATCCTGCTCAATTCCGACAAGGAGCGTTTCATCGCCGATCTGACCCGGCTCGGCGTGGTGGATATCACGCGGAGCGTAAAGCCGGTGGATGCTGCCTCCGCCGCCATCCTGGCCGAAGCCGTGGGTATCAAAAAGCAGATATCCCAGATAGAGGCGGGCACAAGTGACGAACTTGTAAAGATTCGCGAAGATATTGCAGCCCTGCGCCGCAAATATATCGAGGCCCTGCCCTGGGGCGACTACTCCCAGGAGGCTCTCGCCGGTTTGCGAGAAAAGGGGATGCTGATCCGTTTCCACCGGATTGCTTCCAAAAAGTTCTCAGAGGAGTGGGCTGGTGAAATCCCGCTTCAAGTCATAAATGAGACGGGCGGACAGACATTTTTCATCACCATAGCAGAAGGGGGGGGACGGCTTCCTGCCGCCCTTGCCGCGTGTGAGGTGTCCGCTCCCGAAGCCCCTGCAGTCACCCTGGCAGAGCGTCTGGAACTGATGGAAAAGGCAGAAGGACAGTGTCTGGAACAGATCAGCCAGGCCAGGGTGAGCGAAATACCCGTACTGAAGCAGGAATACGACAAGGTGATGGGCCACCTGGATAAATACCTTGCCTCGGCTGCCGCAGATTCTGCCGCAGAGGAGACCCTGGCCGTGTTCGTGGGGTTTGCTCCGACAAGTGAAGATGCCAGGCTGGAGAAAGAATTCGAAAAGCTGGACGCTTTCTGCCTCAAGGAGAAGACCCGCCCGGAGGACAATCCGCCCATCAAGCTGAAAAACTCCAGGTTCGCGCGGGAGTTCGAGCGGATAACCGGTATGTACGGCCTGCCTGTCTACGACGAGGCCGACCCGACGCCAATGATCTCTATTTTCTTCCTGCTGTTCTTTGCTATGTGTATGGGCGATGCCGGCTATGGTATCGTTCTGATACTGGCCGGTATAGCCATCGGCAAGAAGTGGCTGAAGATAGAGATGTTCAATGGAATGGGCACCCTTATCACTATCCTTGGCGTGGCCACCACCATAGTGGGCCTGGTGCTGGGCACCGCGTTCGGCATTGACCTGCGCACGGCAGCCTGGGTACCCGGATGGCTCCACAAGATTATGCTGCCGGCCAAGTTTCCCGGTACGACTTACGACTACGGAATGGTGCTGTCCATCATCATAGGTATCCTACATCTGGTCTTGGCTATGACGGTCAAGGCGGTGATGTTTACCAAGCGCTTCGGCTTCAGGGAAGCGGTGAGCGCCTGGGGGTGGCTGATATTGATAGTGGGAGGCATATCCATAGCCCTGCTTGCCCTGGGCGGCATATTCTCGCCGGATGTGACGCGCTGGGCCATCATCGTCGTGGGTGCGGTATCGGCACTTGGAATATTCATATTCAACAAGCCGGGTCGCAATCCGCTGTTGAATATCGGTGCGGGGCTTTGGGACACATATCAGACGGCAACCGGTTTGCTGGGTGATGTCCTGAGTTATATACGGCTTTACGCGCTGGGCCTTGCCGGCGGTATGCTGGGCGGAGCCTTCAATACGCTGGGCACGATGGTGCTGGGCGACGGCGGTGTGGGCCGCTGGATATTCTTTGTCTTGATACTGTTGATAGGTCATACCCTCAACCTGCTGATGTGCTGCCTGGGTGCTTTTGTACACCCTCTGCGACTCAACTTCCTTGAGTATTTCAAGAACAGCGGCTACGAAGGTATGGGTGCTAAATACAATCCTTTGAAAAATAATAACTAAAAAATACAATTATGATCAATTTAATTCTCGGTTATCTCGGATTCGGCCTGATGTTGGGTCTGGCCGGTATCGGAAGTGCCATCGGCACCACCATTGCGGGCAACGCAGCAGAGGGAGCGCTCAAGAAGGCTCCTGAAAAATCATCCACCTATATGATTCTCTCCGCTCTCCCCGCAACCCAGGGTATCTACGGCTTCGTAGGTTTCCTGATGTGGATGGGCAGGGACTTTGCTGCCCAGGGGCCTATGCTCTTCGGCGTCGGTCTCTCAGTGGGTGCCGTGTGCCTGCTCTCCGCCATCCGTCAGGGTCAGGTCTGCGCCAACGGTATCATCGGTGTCAGCCAGGGTCACAACGTTATGACCAACACCCTTATCTACGCAGCTCTCCCCGAGTTTTACGCGATCCTCGCCCTTGTAGCTGCCCTGATGATCTGATACTGTCACCTGAGTGACAACAGAATTTGATGTGAAAAAGAGATTTCTCTTACTCTCCTTTTTTGCTGTATTCCTTCTATCTTCCTGCGGTATAGTGCGTTTTGCGCCTAAGGACCGTTGGACGGCGGGCCCTGCCATCCGGCCGGGAGAGTATCAGCCGCAGGGGTTGGTAGAAGAGCATTATTACAAATGCAGCGTGCCCGGGCCTACCCGCCGCCGTATGATTGTCTATATGCCTGCAGATTACTACACCAGCGGGAAGGAATACCCGGTGCTGTATCTGCTGCACGGGGCGCGCGGCTACGAAACCGCCTGGATCCGTTCCGGGGAGGTGTATCACACCGCAGATTCGCTATGGCAGCTGGGCCTGGCCAAAGAGTGCATCATCGTGATGCCCAATGTCAACCAGTATTACAGCGACAAGGACTATGGCGGGGGACGCTTCAAGGATGCCTACGAGAGTATCCTGGAAGTGGACGGGGTAGTGGAGTCGGCCTTCGTGCACGACGTGGTGAATCTGGTGGACAGCCTTTACCGTACCCTGCCGGGCAAGGAGAACCGTGCCATAGCCGGCCTCTCGGTGGGGGCATACCAGAGCATCTTCTTTGGCGCCAACTATCCCGATATGTTCGGCTACATAGGGGCTTTCTCGCCATATATGTGGAGTATGAGCCTTCCCAACCGGTATCGCTGGAGCTTCTATCACGGTTTGCACAGAAAGTTGAAGAAGGAGTTTGAGGACCCCCCGTTGGGCTATTACCTGTATGCAGGCAAGCGGGATATGATGCGTCCTTCTACCAATAATTATCACCGTTATCTTGTAAGGAAGGGTTACCCTCACATCTATCAGGTTTTCCCCGGTTCCCACGATTGGAAAAACGGGGGATGGATCGATGAGTTGAAGGATATGATGCAAAGGATATTTATATGAAAATCTTGTTTGTAATCAACAGTTACTATGCCCGGGGCAACGGAATGGCTGCATCGACCCGCAGGTTTGCAAAGTGCCTGCAGGATGCCGGACATCAGGTGCGCGTCCTTTCGGGGCCCAACCTAGCCGAGGCGGCTCCTCAGCCGGAATTTCCGCTGAAGGAATATAAATTCCCCCTGTTCCAACCGCTCATAGAAGACCTGGGCTTCCATTATGCATCCAGTGAAAAGGGTATGATGACCAGGGCGGCGCAGTGGGCCGATGTGATTCATCTTGTGGAGCCGTTCGTCCTCCAGGACAAGATGATCAAGATTGCCGAGGCTCTCGGGAAACCACTCACGGCAACTTATCACATACATCCGGAGAATATTACCTGCCATATGGGGCCCCTGTTCTACGACCGGGCCCTTAACCGCAAGATTCTGCGAAGCTGGCGGGATTTGACATACAATCATTGCGCGGCGGTGCAGTGCCCTTCTGAAAACGTTCTGGACCGCCTCCGCCGTTACCACGCCAAGTGCCGTCTGGACCTTATCTCCAACGGAGTGGTGCCCGACGCCTGCACCCGTCCGGTGGACCCGCCCGCCGATTATCTGGACCCGGAACGTCCCTTCAGGCTTGTGTACATCGGTCGTCTTTCCAAAGAAAAGGACCAGAGCACCCTCATCGAGGCCATCCGCCATTCCCGGTTTGCAAAGCGCATACAGTTGCATTTTGCGGGTCAGGGAGATGCAGAGAAGAGTATCAAGAAAAAGGCTTTCAAACTGTATGACGACGGGGTTGTAGCGTACAAACCCGTCTTTACGTTCGAAGACCGCGACGGGTTGAGAAGACTGGCGGCCGGGGCCGACCTGTGCGTCCACTGCGCTACCATAGAGGTGGAGGGTCTCTCCATTATGGAGGCTATGCAGCAGGGAGCTGTGCCCGTAATCGCCGAAGGTCGTTTCTCGGGTACATCCCAGTTCGCCCTTGACCGCAGGAGTATCTTCCCGTCCAGAAACCCCGAGGCGCTGGCCAACCGTATCGACTACTGGCTCTCCAATCCCGAAGAGCGCTGGAAAATGGGCTGGAAATATGTGAAGCATATGGAACAATACGACATCGCCAAGTCGGTGGAAAAGCTTCTGGATATGTTCCGATATGCGATAGGCAAGTAGATTTTCCGTGTCGTCCAGAACAAAGAAGGCGCCGGGCAGATGCCTCCGCCTGAAAGGTTCTGGGCTTAGTCTGCGTTCGGCTCCCCTCCACTCAAAAACGCCTATGCTCGAGAACTCGCGCTTCGCGCTCAGACAACTCTCGCATGGCCGGCGTTTTTTTCGATGCGGGCTGCCTCGCTTCCGCTCGGCAACGCCTCACTCCGAAACCGCCCGGAACCTTTTCAGGCTTCGGCAATCACCTGCCCGTCAAGCCACAGATTCTTTAAGGTGAATGTATGCCCGCCCTGCGATGGTTTTACAAATCATCAACGGGTGTCGTTTACCGCACCGGGTGGTATTTAAGGATGCTTTCCTGCCACTTGGCGGTGTCGATGTGGGTGTAGATTTCGGTGGTGAGGATGGATTCGTGGCCAAGCATCTGCTGGACTACTCGAAGGTCGGCGCCGTTTTCTACCAGATGGGTGGCGAAGGAGTGGCGGAAGGTGTGGGGTGAGATGGCCTTGTCGATACCCGCCTTGGCAGCATGGTCGGTGACAATCTTGAATACCATCTGGCGGGTCAGCGGCCGGCCGCGGCGGTTCAGGAACAAGAAATCTTCATAACCTTTCTCAACCAGCAAGGTGCGCCGCTGGTCCAGATACAGATTTACGGCACTTACTGCATATTCTCCCACTGGAACCAGCCGCTGCTTGCTCCCCTTGCCCTTGACACGGATGAAGCCGTCGTCAAAGAAGAGGTCGGAGATTTTCAGGTTGATGAGTTCGCTCACTCGCAGGCCGCAACTGTAGAGCATCTCCAGCATAGCCTTGTTGCGGTGACCTTCAGGTTTTGAAAGATCCACTGAGTTTATTACGGCTCCCACTTCGTCAACGCTGAGCACAACAGGCAAGTAGCGTTGTATCTTGGGGGAGTCCAGTGCGTCGCAGGGTGATTTTGAGATGCGCCCTTCCTTATCGAGGAAATCGAAAAGCGATTTGACGCTGCTTATGGCGCGTGCCTGGCTCCGCTTGGAGATATCCCGCTCTGCCATAACGCCGACCCAGCGGCAGAGGTCATTGCCGGTGACATCCTCGGGTTTTCCGACACCCTCTTCACGCAGCCAGCAGAAGAGCTCCTTTACATCCCGGGAGTAACTCTCGATAGTGTTGGGCGACATACTCCGCTCGAACCTGAGCCACGAACGGTAGTCGGCAAGGATATCGGTAAAGTTATCTTGCGCCATTGTTTTTCTTGTATTCGGCACAGAAAGGGGCCAGACCGCACTGGCCGCACAAGGGCTTGAGCGCCTTGCACACGTAGCGGCCGTGAAGTATGAGCCAGTGGTGTGCAGTGGGGCGTTTCTCTTCGGGGATGTTGGCCGTGAGGTCTTTCTCTACGGCCAGAGGGGTGGTCCCCTTGGAGAGCCCTAGCCGTCGGGCAACCCTGAATACGTGTGTATCTACGGCTATCACAGGATTGTCCCAGAGTACGCTGGTGACTACATTGGCGGTCTTGCGCCCTACGCCGGGGAGTTTCTGCAACTCGTCCCTGTCGTCGGGAATCTCCCCGCCGAAGTCAGTTACTATCATTCTGGCGGCATCAATCAGATGCTGTGTTTTGCTGTTGGGATATGACACCGATCTGATATAGGGGAATACCTTTTCAAAAGACGCCGCCGCCATCGCTGCCGCTGTGGGGTAGGCTTCGAACAGGGCTGGGGTGACCATATTGACCCGTTTGTCGGTGCACTGGGCGGAGAGCATCACCGCCACCAGCAGTTGCCAGGGATTGTCAAAATGAAGTTCCGGCTTGGCAACGGGCATATTGGTCTCGAACCAGCCCACTATATCTGCGTAACGCTTGTTCATCGGGAATCAGAAGTCCAGGTCGATAATATCCCCCTCGCCGGCAAGTTCGTGGCAGGAGCAGTCTTTGCAGACGAACACCCGCCCGGGATATTTGACGAGCAGGGAGGTGTTGTGGGTAACCGTGACTATCGCGGTGTCCCGCTCGCGGTTGATACGCTTGAGCAAGTCCATAATGCCGGTGGCTGTTTCGCCGTCGAGGTTGCCGGTGGGTTCGTCCGCGAGGATTACCGCGGGCTTGTTGAGCAGGCTGCGGGCAATCGCCACACGCTGCTGTTCGCCACCGGAGAGCTGGTGGGGCATCTTGTGCGCCTTGCTGGTAAGTCCGACTTGCTCCAGGACCTCGGCGATGCGATCTTCTATGATTCGTTTTTCCTTCCAGTCGGTGCTGCGGAGCACAAACTCCAGATTGTCGTGTACGCTGCGGTCCATAAGCAGTTGGAAGTCCTGGAACACCACTCCCAGGGAGCGCCTCAGGTATGGAATTTGCTTGCGTTTAATGCCGTTCAGATTGAACTCGCCTACCCGGGCGGTGCCGTTGTGGACCCGGTTCTCGGCGGTGAAGGAGCGAAGTATAGAGGTCTTTCCGCTGCCCACCCTGCCGGTAAGGTACACGAAATCGCCTTTGTATAGGGTGAAGTTGAGGTCTTCGATAACCAGATTCTCCCCGTTGAAAATATCGACGTGGGAAAATTCAATCAGTGGCGTATTTGCATCCATAGGGCAAAATTATAAAAAATAGCTTAAATTTGACGTTGATAATATCGAACCGGAAATAATGCGCAACAGGATAATTTATATGGCGGCGGCCGTTATGCTGCTGGCCGCAATACCCGCCGGGGCGCAACAGCTGGGCAGTGACTCGTACGCGGTGCGGCTGGAGCAGGCAAAGGAATTGTATAACAGCGGGATGTATGTCTCGGCAGAAGAAGCGCTGGACGCTTTGGCAAAGGATCTCCCCGACAAGCGCTCCCTGCTTTACTCCGAGGTGATGGCCAACAAGATCATGTGCGCCATCGCCCTCGGTCGCGACGACGTGGACGGTCTGGTAAAGAATCTGGAGATAGACTTCCCCAACGACCCCCAGCTTGCGGTGCTCAAGATGAACCTGGCCGATGCCAAGTTTGACAGTCAGGACTACAGCGACGCACTGGTGATGTACGAGGGCATCCAGCCGCGCAACCTCTACCGAAGCGCCCTCACCCCCTTCTATTTCAAGAAATCGTATTGCAGTATCTATGCGGGCAAGTACGACGCTGCCCTGGAGGGTTTCCAGAAGGTAATCGGACGGCCCCAGTCGCAATATACGTATCCCGCGATTTACTATTCGGGCTACGTCAACTATCTGGCAAAGCGTTTCAACGACGCCTTCTCTTATTTTGAGGCTGCGGCCAAGGATTCCCGCTTCGACCTGCTCTCGGAATACTATATGGTGGAGTGCAAGTTTATGATGAAAGACTATGACTACACCATCGAGAACGGCCCCAAGCTCTATTCCAAGGTCAACAAGCAGCAGAAGGCCGATTTGAGCAGGATGGTGGCGGAGTCCTATTTCGGCCGTGGCGACAACCGGGATGCGATGAGCCATCTGCGTCAGTACATCTCTTCGGGCGTTACTATAACCCGCAAGGACAGATATTTCTACGGCGTGCTTTCATATTCGCTGGGTGATATCGACGAGGCGCTGGGCTCGCTCAGCCAGGTGGTGGGCGGCGACGATGCGATAGGGCAGAGCGCATACTACTATCTTGGCAATTGCTACCTGCAGAACCGTAACAAGGTTGCGGCGCTGGAGTGTTTCAAGGAGGCTTCCGGCAAGGATTACGATCCCCTGGTAAAGGAAGACGCCTTGTTCAACTACGCCAAACTCAGCTACGATGTCAACCGCGATATGTCGGTGTTCCGCCAGTTTGTGGAACAATACCCGGGCAGCGGTAAAGACGATATCATCGACTCTTACGTGGCAGCCTCTTCGCTTGAGAGCAAGGATTACGTGAGTGCCATAGACGCCCTGCACCGCATAGGCAAACCCACAGAGGCCGACCGGGCCAACCTTCAGAAGGCTTTGCTGCTCCGCTCCGTGGACCTGATCAACAACGGCGGCTGGCGCAGCGCATCGCCGCTTCTCGAAGAGGCGGTGAATATCGATGCCAGGGAGATGACCACCAATGTCGCCAGGTTCTATCTGGCCGACTGCGACTATCATCTGGGCAACTACAGGGCGGCCCTCTCAGGGCAGAACGCCCTGCTGATGACCCCGTCGTTCATGGACTCCGACCTGGGGAGTGAGTTGCTCTACAATCTGGGTTACACCCATTTCAAGATGGGTGACTACGCCTCTGCAGCGGGTTATTTCGACAGATATGTTGCCGGCGGCAGGTACCGCGATTCCGCTACCGGCAAGGATGCAGGAGTGCGTCTGGCCGATTCGTACTTTATGCAGAACAAGTATGCCGATGCTGCCAGGGAATATGAGCGTGTTGCTGCCAGGTATGCCGACGGCGACCTTTATCCGTTGTACCAGTCATCGCTGGCCTATGGCCTGTCGGGAAATGAAGCCAAGAAACAGAGCGTGCTGGAGACTGCCGTCCGGCAAGACCGCAGGTCCCCCTTGTATATGACCTCCCTCTACGAGCTGGGCCGCTCGTACGTGAGCACAGGCAAGACTGCCAAGGCCAAGAGCGCTTTCAGCGATATAGTATCCAGTCGCGACAGCCTCTACTACGGCCGCGCGCTGCTGGAGCTGGCAATGCTGAGCGCCAATTCCGGTGACTACAGCCAGGCCATAGCATATTACGACAAGGTGGTGCGCCAGCTCCCCTCGAGTGCCGATGCCCGCAACGCCCTTGCCGGAATGGAGAGTGTGTATCAGCTGCAGAACAAGCCTTCGGAGTATCTGGCATATCTTGACAAGATGGGGCTGTCAGGCATAAAGACTGACAGCGAGAAGGAGACGATGATATTCGATGCCGCCGAGCAGATATACTTCTCAGGCAACTACGGCAACGCCATCCGTTCGCTCCGCAACTATGTGGACACCTATCCCGAAGGCGCCAAGGCCGGACAGGCCTACTACTATATGGCAGAATCGTACCGAAAGCAGGGACGCAAGGAATTTGCTGCGGACGCCTACGAAAAGGCGATGCCTTCGCTTACGGGAGATATGGCCGAGTCCGCAACGCGGGATTATGCCGACCTTACTTACAGTCTCGGGCAGTATTCCAAATCGGCGGCAGCCTACGAGAAGCTGCTGGGAATAGCGCAGAGCGATGCGACGCGTACCGTGGCACGGCTGGGAATGATCCTCTCGGAATACGGCGGCAGGCATTATATGAAAGCGATAGGCGAGGTTGAGAAACTGCGCAGCGAGGGTGCCGATGCGGCTACGCTGCGCCAGGCCGAATTCATTGCCGCCAAGTCATATATCGTGCTGGGCAACCGCGAAGCGGCCCGGCCTGTCCTGACAGAACTGGCATCTGATGTTACCGATGCGATTGGGGCCGAAAGCGAGTATATGCTCATCGAGGATACCTACAACTCCGGTGACTTTGCCGCTTTGGAAACAATGGTGTATGACTTTGCCGACAAGAATACTAAACAGGTTTACTGGCTGGCCAAGAGCTTCATAGCCCTGGGCGATTCGTTTGCCGACCGTGCCGATTTCCAGCAGGCAGAGGCTACTTGGCAGAGCATAGCAGACAACTATACATCCACCGGCAGCCAGGACGATGTGCTGGAGCAGGTGCAGATGAGACTTATGAAAATCAAGAAGAAGAATCTCTCCAAATAGATGAAAAGGATATTGACAGCCATAGCCGCATTGATGTTCTGCGGCAGTATGTACGCCCAGATAGACCCCACCGTGGAGGTCAGCAGGCAGTACAAGGTAGGCATTGCCGACATCGACCGCCCGATTGTCACCGACAACAGGGTGGCCGATTCGCTGCAGCGTTTCGATGTCGATTTCGACTATTCAATCTTCAACCGGCCATACACCGATCTGTATGAGTTCACCCCCTATCAGACCGACAGTATCAGTAAGGTTGTCCAGCGCCGCCCGCTGCACGTGATGGCGCAACTCGGCAGTCAGTGGCCATTTTCGCCGGAGTTGACGGTCAGGTCCCAGATAGTTACCAAACCCAGGCTCAATATCGGTATCGACAGCGATATAAAGCTGACTTCGTGCGAGATGGACTACCTGGACCAGGCAAAGGCACTGCGTACCGGCCGTTTCAACGGCGGACTGAACGGCAATCTCAAGCA
>CACYEB010000231.1 GCA_902773305.1 uncultured Bacteroidia bacterium | reverse complement strand
CTACCCATCCCGAACAGAGAAGTTAAGCTCGCTTGCGCCGATGGTACTGCGACACCATGTGGGAGAGTAGGTAGCCGCCGACTTCAATGAAGCCTGTCAGCTGATGCTGGCAGGCTTTTCTATTGTTTTAAAGAAAAACATTTGTATATTTGCAACCCCGAATCGGGAAGTGGCGCAGTTGGCTAGCGCGCTGCGTTCGGGACGCAGAGGTCGGGTGTTCGAGTCACCTCTTCCCGACAAAAGGTTGGAGCCGATCCAACCTTTTTTCATATTATCTTAGGTAGGGATGATCAAGAACATTATTTTCGATTTCGGCGGAGTACTGGTAGATTGGAACCGTCACTATCTTTATGACGAGTATTTCAAAACCGATGATGCCAGAATACTCTTCGAGAGGAATACGGGCATTTGCGGTATGTCCCCTCTCGGGATGTCCAACTGGTTTCTGGATAATATATGCACCCTGGACTGGAATGCACAGATGGATGGCGGCAAGCCGCTTAATGTGGGAACTGCCGAACTGGTCGCTAAGTATCCTGAATGGGAGAAACCTGTCCGGATGTTTTTCGGCAATTGGATAGAGATGTTCCACGGGGCAGTCGAGGGTATGTACGATATTCTTTCAGACCTCAAGGCTGCCGGATATCCGCTATACGGTCTTTCAAACTGGTCTGCCGAAACATTCGACAAGTACGTCGGTCCGCACTTCCCGGTATTCAGGCTGCTCGAGGGAATGGTGGTTTCGGGCCACGAGTTCTGTATCAAGCCGGACGAGAAAATATACCGGATTCTGTTGAACCGCTATAACCTTGATCCATCGGAGTGCATCTTTATAGATGACAGCCGTCCAAATCTGGAGGGCGCTGCCAGGCTTGGCATCAGGACATATCAGTTTACCGATGCTGCCTCTTTCAAGTCAGATTTGCCTAAAATCCTTGCCTGATTGCTTGCTTTTTACTTAACGATGTGGTAAATTCGTCTAATCAATCTTCAAATAATATGGACAGGAGAGTTATTATTTTCGACCATCCGCTGATTCAGCACAAATTGTCCATTCTCAGGGACAAGTCAACGGGTACAAAGGGATTCAGGGAACTGGTCAGCGAAATCGCGATGCTGATGATGTACGAGGCAACCCGCTACCTTCCACTGGAAGATATCGATGTGGAGACCCCAATCGCTACGGCGCGGTGCAAGTGCATTTCAGGAAAGACCCTGGCATTCGTGCCGGTGCTTCGTGCCGGTCTGGGTATGGTGGACGGCGCGCTGGCTCTGGTTCCTGCGGCCAAAGTCGGGCATATCGGATTGTATCGTAACGAAGAGACCCTGGAACCTGTGGAGTACTACTGCAAACTGCCCCAGGACATCGCCAGCCGCGACGTATTCGTGCTGGATCCGATGCTTGCTACCGGCGGCAGTGCCATCGCAGCCATCGATCTCATCAAGAGACGCAATCCCCGCACTATCAAGTTCCTGTGCATAATCTGCGCACCCGAAGGCCTCGAGGCGCTGAAGAAAGCGCACCCCGATGTGGATATTTTCTGCGCCGGCATGGATTCCCACCTGAATGAGAACGGTTACATCGTTCCGGGTCTGGGTGATGCAGGCGACAGGATATTCGGGACTAAATAGCGGTTTTTTACAGGCTCATCTCCAGTGCGAGGCGGGCCATATCCTTGAAACCGTTCTGACGATCCTCACTGGGAAGTTCTGTCCCGGTGGGGATGTCGTTTGATACAGTGCAGATGGTGAGTGCCTTCTTGCCGGCACGCCGGGCGTTGATATACAAGGCGACGCTCTCCATTTCTACTCCCAGGAGATTGTTCTCTATGCAGGTTGCCACGTCGTCATTGTCACTGTAGTAGGTGTCGCTGCTGAAGACATCGCCAATATTGTAGGTCAAGCCGAGACGTTCGGCAGTGGCTGCGGCTTTTGAGCAAAGGGTTTCGTCTGCCGAGGCATATCCGCATCTGTTGCCGTTGTTGCGGTAAAACATCAGATAGTTGGTTTCGGAGTAGGCTCTTCGGCCAATGATGATGCTGCGGAGCGGAGTCTTTGTGCTTATTGCACCAATGCTTCCCACGCGGATGATGCAGTCGACATCGTAGAAGTTGAAAAGCTCGTATGTATATAGGCCTATAGATGGCTGGCCGATGCCGCTTCCCATTATAGTGAACGCTTTCCCTTTATATGTGCCGGTGTAGCCCTGGATGCCGCGTACATTGTTTACCAGTACCGGATTCTCAAGGAATGTCTCGGCAATCATTTTGCTGCGAAGCGGGTCGCCTGGCATAATCACTGTTTTGGCTATCTGGTCTTCTGTAGCCGAGTTGTGTGGGGTAGGTATCATAGATTCGTGTGTTTCTGTAAATAGAGAAAGCTGGTGAGCCTCATCGCTACAGTGAGTCCTTGAAGTGGAATTCCTTTTCGGCTACATCACGCGGATAAACCCGGTAAACGCAAGTTGCGTCGGCGCAGAGTTCGTCGTGGAAGTTATACAGTTTGACCTCTATGAAGGCCATCATCAGCTTCTGGTTTATGAGCCTTGCCTTGAGGGTGATGGGGCCGTCTATAGTACTCACGGGTTTCACATATCGGATATCCATCTTGCTGGTATATCCGCTGGTACGCAGTTTGCGGAACACTATCCAGCCCGCAGCCTCGTCTATAAGGGTCGCCTGGATTCCTCCGTGAAGAGTGTTTATCCAGCCCTGGAAATTGCCGGACGGCTGCCAGGTACTTACAATGTAATCGCCGTCCTCGGCAAATGACATTCTCAGCCCGACAGGATTGTCAGGACTGCAGCCGAAGCAGTTGTAACCTTCGATTCCGGCCCAGGGGTTGATGATATCCTGCATTATTGTCCGCGGTTTTTCAGTTTGCCCAGACGGGCTCTTACAGTTACTTTGACCCTACTGTAGAACGGGAGGACTCTGTAAAATTCCTTGGTCACTTGAGGGTACATTACAAAGTCATAACCTGGATTCTTCTCCATCAAATCATAGATTGCGTAGGTCTCGGCCCCCTTGATGATGTCAAGGGTACCCATTACAGGCGTGTTGAAATCTGCTCTGTCAGAGCGGCCGAACAGACGCTTCCAATCGATGCCGAGTACATACACTACGGTAGCTTCTCCCTCAACGGCATCTTCTGTAAGAGTGTAGTCCTCGCCGGTGAGTTCAAAGCGGACGTTGGGTTCGCGCATTGTGCGGAAAGTGGTAGAACAGCCAGTTGCAAATAACGCTGTGAGAATCAGGATTGGTAATAAACGTTTCATTTGTGTGCTCATCGTTTTCTTGTTACAAAGATAATAAAAAAGCCTTCCGTTACCTCTGCCTGAGCAGCATGTACGGAAGGCACGTTCAAATAACAGAATAACTACTAATTATACAGGAATCTCTTGATGCTCCCCTTGGGGGTCTTGTCAAATGAATCCCGTTTTTCTTCTATTTTGGCAATCTGGCTGTATGCCGGGAGGGAACGGTTGACCTTGATGCGGATCTTCTCAGGCAGATCGGTGATATCCAGGGCTGTGAGCCCCTTTGCCTTTATCTGGTCCTGGTCAAAACGAACCAGGGCAACCAGCTTGGAAGCACGGTCCACAACCAGTGATTCCGACACGAAGTCCATAGAGTTGATGGCAGCCTCTATCTCCTCCGGATAGATGTTCTGCCCGTTGGCGGAAAGGATCATAGTCTTGCAGCGGCCTTTGATGAAAATGTTGCCCTTGGCATCCATTACGCCGAGATCACCGGTGCGCAGGAACCCGTCCTCTGTGAAAAGGTTCTCCGATGCTTCAGGATTGTTGAAATATCCGCTGCAGATGTTTGTGCCCTTTGCCTGGATTTCTCCGGGGATGTGCTCAGGGTCATCTGAATCTATACGGACTTCGGCACTGTCAACCTTCATTCCGCAGCTGCCCGGAACAAAATTCCAGGG